>NZ_JAUBTB010000058.1:0-10940 GCF_036704965.1 Microcoleus sp. F10-B2
GATTCAGCTTTGAGAATTTAGAAGTCCTTAAAGCTCGATTTTAACTGGGTTAATTGCATCAGATTTAAGAGTTTTAACCCACATTCCGCAGATGTGGGTGGAATTTTTTTATCAGTTGTGAAAAGTGGGAACCCCAAAGTTTTTCCGTTGAACTTATGCGGTTTTAACGTCACGGGAGCAGCTCAAATCTCCCAAAATTAAATAAACTGAAATAATTGACTTTTTTTAATAGCTTGATGGCGCTGTTTTCTCGAAATAACTCAGCTTTTTAGCCAAGACAAATCCTGCCAAGAGCTAATTATCTTGACTAATAAATGTGGATTATTCACCAATATCTACACCTTAATAACGAGCGTCATCCACCTAAAAACATTAAATAGTACCTACTGCAATACTGTCCTAAATGCTTTAATACATCTTGACGGTCTTGGGTTAAATTGCTCACTTGTTTAGAGCCGTTGACCGTCACTAAATGTACCGCTTGAAACATCTGAAATATCCATCGCATTGTCGGTTTATTGGTGAGCTTATTTACCTGATTTCTGACTCCCTCATTGGTAGCTGATAATTGTTGTCTCAATTTCCTTTGCGAAGCGGGTATAAACTAACAAGCACAGTCCCATTATCATTCCTATTGCTTCGACTCGCTCGGGATTTTTTACAAAGACGCTTGATGTAAAAAACAATGGATCTTTGATAAATCTAAATCCTCTCTCGTTGCTTTGCTGCGCTTTGTACTCTAATAGTATCTGTTCGTCGCTCACCTCTTGAGTGTCTAAGATGTTGGTGGCTAATATAAATCTCCCGGCTGCGATTTGTTCGGCTTCTATTACTGATAACCGGGTTTCTATTTGACCCGTAACTTGATAAACTGTTGGATTTGTGTGGTGCTCTAGTTTCTGCTTGCTTGTCGTTTTTTTGGCGGGTTTTTCTCGGCATTCAATTTCTGCGATCTGGTGATACTTCCAGGTATCGGATAACCTTTTTATCGCGATTTCTGCGTCAGCAATACACGCAAACTCTTGTCTGAATAGCTTGCGCAGTGAGAAAGAAGCTGATTCTAATTGCTTTTCTACTTCCCGGGCTATTTTTTTGATTGCTGCTTGTTTTCTGATGTCGCTTTCTACTACTATCCATCTTTGCTTGATCTTAGCATACTCGCTAGTTATGGCTGCTATTTTGTAGCCTTTTATTTGGGCTGACTTCCAGGCTTTATCTGAGATAGCTGAGATTTTTTCTCGGGCCGATCGGATACTTAATGGTACTCGGGTTATCCATTTCATTCCTGCCATTGCTGATAAGTTTTCTGCTGTGTACAAGGCACTGTCTGCTACACAGATTCCGTCGAAATTCCACTGGTTTTTGAATTCTTTGAGTCGGGAGACAAACACGCTTTTATCATCGGCGTTTCCATCATCTATTTTGAGATACAATGGTACGTCTCCATCACCGCTGACTATTGTGTCAATGATAAATTGTTTGAGGTCTGGTCTTCGATCTCTTGAATATCTGTGAACGATTTTTATGGCTTTCATTTCATCGGGTGGATTTGATGAGTCTGTTTCAATGTCTTGACTCTTTTCCTGACGAGTTTTGTATGCTCCTTCTACTGATATCGAACTGCTGTCTAGATGAACGCTGTTCATTTCTACTTGAAATTTATGAGCTGCTTTCAGGGCGATCGCTGTGAATAACTGTGTCGTTCCAGCTTGATGGTATTTGTCTAATGCTCTGCCTATTCTATCATCATTTAATTGTTCAGGGGTCACTCCTTCTCCTATTAGATGTTCTGTTGCTTGGACGACAAAAAATGTGTCGAATAGGTAGATTGGGGCGCTCAAAAACCCTAATCCGTTCAAAATCATCGCTTTCATGACTTGTCCTGGGCTGAGGGTTTCTTTGTTGCTTATCCCCACTTTTTTGTTGACTTCTTCTACCAATTCCATTTCATCTATTATCCCGGCTACTATTCCCAAGTGGTCTAAATTTACGATATTTATCCCCGATAATGGCTGGTTCATGATTTTTAGAGTTGCTTTACAGCAGAAATCTATTATACACTAAAAACTCCCAAACGATTGCCGTGCAATCGTTTGGGAGTTTTGTGTTTCCGAATCTATCTTCCTTTCCTTCTGCTTGAATATCTGCGGAATGTGGGTTTTAAGAATGGTTTTATAAAAAAAAACTCCTGCACAAATATGATTTTCTGTCAACTTAATTTAGATGCGTTTACCCTGTGTCCACACCCAGATTTTGTTTTTTTTGAGCCGACAAAAGTTTGTAGTTCATCTAGTTCTCCTACTTCGGGAATGATCTCGCTTATCGTAAGCCGATGGTAGCAATTTTCCAACTTGCTTGACCCAATTAATTATTGTCGTGTGATGCACGCCTTTTACTCTCTCTATCGCACGAAAACCCATTCCATTGATATACATCTTTAGGCATTCATATTTAACTTCTTGTTCGTAGCCACGGTGGCTTTGATAGCAATCTATAAATTGCCGGCCACAGTCAACACAAATATAATTTTGCTTGCCTTTTTTGTGGCCATTTTTATTAACATGAGTTGACTTACATTCGGGACATTGCATTGTCTTTCACTTTCAGTTAGTTGGTTTTTATGAATCGCTCGCTCCATTTATCATACCTCAATTCAGCAACGCCGATTAATCTAAATTGTGTGGCCTGTCTTTGATTTTTGTGCGATTTCTTAAAGTAGACTGACAGCGTTCCCAATAAATTTTAGCGACGGCATCGCCGGGATTCTGACGCCAACACTCGGCAAACAGCCGCCCCGCTTTAGCTAACTTCCCTTCCGAATAAATTGCCAAGGCTTGTGCAAACAATTCCAGCGTAGCTAACTTGCCCTCTTTAATTTCTGGGCGATCGCAATCAAAGACCTCATAAACCGTCACCGCTTCAGATTTTCCCTTGACTTTTACCGTATCGAGGGTGCGGATTGCGTACTGGGATGGATTTTGTAAACGCGAGTAAGTTTCCTGGGTGATTAACAGCGACACCCCATAATTTTTTGTCAATCCCTCCACGCGAGAAGCTAAATTCACCGCATCGGAAATTACTGTGCCCTCCATGCGATTTTGTCCTCCCACCGTTCCCAGCATCAAAGTTCCAGTATTAATTCCAATCCCAATCTGAATCGGTGCACAGCCAGAATTAGCGCGGTGTTGATTGTATCCAACGAGGCCCTGCAGCATAGCAATTCCCGCTTTCACCGCATTATCGGCCTCGCCGCTAAACAGCGCCATAATCGCATCGCCAATATATTTGTCGATAAACCCCTTATTTTCATTAATAACTGGTTCCATACGAGAAAGATAGGAATTGATAAATCTGAAATTATCCTCCGGCGTCATACTCTCCGAAAGCGTAGTAAAGTCGCGAATGTCGGAAAACAACACCGACATTTCCAACTGCACTTGGTCGCCCAATTCGACATCGACAATGCTTGATTTCTCTAAGAATTGGAGGAATTGATTGGGGACGAAACGCTCGTAAGCTTTGTTGAGTTGGAACAGTTCATTGGTAAATCTAATGCGCTCTGTTTCGGCTTTTTTACGCTCCGTGATATCTTGAAAAGCTACAATTGCATAAGAAATATTGTCCTTTTCATCATAGATTGGCGTACCCCAAGCCTCTATAGGAATAATCTTGTTGCCTTGGTGAATTTCCATATCATCTACAGTGGCACTTTCGCCACTCAACGCCCGCGTAGTCGGCAACTGTGCAGAGGGATATTCCTGCTCTGTTCCCGCTTGATAGAGTTGATAAACCTCTGGTATTTGCTCGCTGGTGACTTCAGGAATAACTCCTTTACCCAATAATTGAATAGCAGCGCGGTTACTATAGTAAGGTTTGCCAGAAGCATCCAGCACTGACACCCCGACTGGAATTGCTTCTAAAAATTGAGTCAGCCTGTTCTCACTTTCGCGGACTTCTGTATAGAGTTTAGAATTTTGAATCGAGATAGCCGCCTGTCCAGATAACACTTTTAATAGTTCCACTCTTTCTGGCGTAAAAGCTCCGGCTGTCAGATTGTTTTCTAGGTAAACAATACTGACGATTTGAGATTGGTTAATTAGCGGCACGCATAAAATTGATTTGGGCTGATGCTTTTGGATGTAGGAGTCGTTGGTAAATTGTCCCTCTCTGGCAGCATCATCTAGTACCACGCTTTCTTGAGTGCGGGCCACATAGTTGACAATTGCGGAGGAAAGTTCTTGACAATCTTCAACGGGGATTGACTGCAACACGGTGACTTGTTGGGAATTTATTGTTCCTTCAGCTTCAATTAACAGCTTTTCCTGGGTTGACAAAATCAGATAGCCTTTTTGTGACCCCGCATTTTCCATCAAAATTTTCATCAAGCTAGACAATAACTTATCCAGCATAATTTCGCCTGAAATCGCGCTCGTTGCTTTTATTACTGTGGTGATATCTAAATTACTAGCTGAAGAACCCGTGGTCGTCACTGTTCCTGTAGTTTTAATATTTTTTCTTCCGGATTGAATTGCCGCGAATAATTGAGGATATCGCGTTTCTAAATCTATTACTTTAGCAGTGGCTCCCCATTGGATATAACAATAATACGCCTCAAATATGTAGGCTTGAGCAATTTTTTCTTTACCCCATTCCCAGTAGAATTTGGCTGCGAGTTCGTTAGCGAGGGCTTCTTCATTAAAGAATTGATTTTCTTTGGCTCCAGAAATTGCGCGATCGTACATTTCAATCGCCTCAGCTTTATTGCCCAACACACGTTGCCGTTCTCCCTCAACCAAATACCATTTATGCAGATAATTCATCGGAGCATTTTGCGCCCATTTTTGCAAAATGGTTTGATGGGTTTCCACTAAGGCAAGAATTTTAGCTTGCTCGTGCTCTGGCTGCGTGGGAAAAATTGCTAGGTGAGTCAGGGCGGCATAGAAATGGAAAATGGGAACAAAAATTAATCCCGATACTGCCATTAAATACTGTTGGCTTTGGGCAATGCAGTCTAGGGCGACCGTGTAATTGCCCGATGAGTAGGCAAGCAACAGTTTGTAGATGTAGGCAGCCATGAGCGCCGAGAGTGCATTGCCCTGAAGGAGCTTGGGAATTATCACCGTTTCATCGCAGATTGTTCCGATTAAGGAATCCCACAGAATCGGGGCTTCCCTCAAGTTCTTCACCGTCTGATGCGCCATATCTAAAAAAGCATGAGAATATTTCTGAGCCAAGCCAGCCTTGTAAGTTACGACTTCGGTTTCCCAAGTGTCGAGTTCTACCCCAGCGATAAATTTGTCTACGAAGTATTGGTGTATGTTGTAGCCAGCGTAGAGAAAATCACCTGTTTCCATGCCCGCTGTATAGCCCTCTTTTAGCGTCAGTACCGTTGCCAAGAGCGCTTCTTGATGATGCTGAATAAAGCAGCCAAACAGCAGCAGAATCATGGACTTGTACTCCCGCGCATTCAACCGTTCAAGCAACGAGAGCGCCAATTTACCAAAGGCATAGCCTGTTTTTGCCTCTCCCAAAAAGGAACACAACACCATCCCATGAATCGCATACCCGGCTGTCGATGCAGGTGAATTCCCAAACTGAACCGATAAACTCACCATCGTGCAGCTCACTAAGGGAGTTAAACTCGGCATTCCTTGATAAATGGGTGCAAATAACATTCCTAAGAGGTGCATCGCTGCCCGAGTCTGAAGATCGGTCATCACAGGCAAATCAACCAATTCCTCAATTTTTCTGTCGCTTAGTTGGCTGGCAAGATTTTGTAGCGCTTTGGTAATCAAAGCCTCGTTCGGTTCGGTGGGAAGTTCAACTCCTAATTCCAAAAGTGCATCTCTTGCGATTGCAATTGCTTTGAGCATTTTGCTCTGGGCTGTTTGTGCATAGATTTGAACTTCGTAAATTTTAACTTTGTCTAAAATCGTCTGGGCATTCTGCAACACTTGTACGGCCATCTGTTCCATACCATCAAAGTCGCTATTCAAATAGGCAACTTCGGCAGCAGCAACATAAAGATTTAGGGTTAATTGATATTGAGTTTGCCAGCAGTTGGGTGTCAGTAGCTTAATTCCCGTTTGTAGATAGATATTTGCCGCTGCATAAGCTGTAGAACTTCTGGCTTTACTTCCCGCTTCTAAGTTGAGTTGGGCTAAGGCTGAGCGTTTCCTGGGTTGGGCGATTAACTCAATTCCTTGATTCAAATGCCCGACAATATCAAACAGTTTTTCTTCTATTTCGAGTTGCGAATAATTTTGTAACAGCAATTGTCCGATTTTGAGATGAGTCGCTTGTTTTTGGTTTTCGGGAATTAGGAAATAAGCCGCTTGTTGGACGCGATCGTGCAGAAACTTATAATTTGGATTGGTAATAGACTCAGTATGTGATATATCCTGTGTTTGAAGGAAGCATTTATAGCCTTCAGTAATGGGTAAAATGAGTCCTTCTTGTAATGCTCTCCAGAGTGATGATGCAGTTGGTTCTGGTAATTCTTCGCTGACTATTGCCAAGGTCTCTAAATCAAACTGCGCCCCTATGCAAGCCGCCAGTTTGAGAACATCCTGAGTTTGGGCAGGCAACTTCTGCAATTGCACAGCCATAAACTCCACCACATCCGATGCATGGGTAAGTCTAGCTTGAGCAATATCGCACTGCCAATGCCGTAAATTCCAGTCAAAAGTAATTTGAGCATCTTCATGCAACGCCTTGAGGAATTGAGTCGAGAAAAAGGGATTACCTTGGGTTTTTTGATAAACCAATTCTGTCAAAGGTTGAGCAAAAGATAAATCGCAAATCAGCGTATCTGCTACCAACTGATTGAGATCTGCTAAACTCAACGTTTGCAGGATAATCGTATTCACCGTGGCTCCCGACTTCACAATCTCATCCACAGTCAACATAAACGGATGAGCCGATGATACCTCATTATCCCGATAAGCACCCAATACTAACAGATGCCCCGTATCTTTCATCAACAGTTGTAGCAATTTCAGCGATGCCGAATCGGCCCACTGCAAATCGTCCAGAAACATCACTAAGGGATGTTCTGCTTGGGTAAATACTTGCACAAATTTCTGCATCAGCAGATTGAAGCGATTTTGGGCGGCACTCCCCGACAATTCTAGTGCAGGATTTTGAGGGCCAATGATGCGTTCTAACTCAGGAATTACATCAATCAAGACTTGCCCGCTATCGCCTACTGCGGTGAGAATCAGGGTTTTCCATGTTTGTACCTGAGCGTCACTTTCTGATAGCAACTGTCCCATCAATTCCCGAAATGCTTGCACAAATGCACTGAAAGGAATATTTCGCCCAAATTGGTCGTATTTGCCTTTGATAAAATAGCCGCGCTGTCTGGCGATCGGCTTATGCACTTCATTCACTACTGCGGTTTTACCAATGCCAGATAAGCCAGCGACTAGCATCATCTCGGCGCTACCTGTACTGACTCGTTCAAAGGCTGATAATAGATTAAAAACTTCAGTTTCCCTGCCGTATAACTTTTCGGGAATCAGGAAACGGTCGGTAATATCCCGCGTTCCCAAGGCAAACGTCTCAATATTACCTGTTGCTTGTAATTGAAAAAGACAAGTTTCTAAATCCTGCTTGATTCCCAAGGCTGTTTGATAGCGATTTTCGGCATTTTTAGCCATCAGCTTGCTGACAATTTGAGACACAATTACGGGAACTTCTGGGTCGATTTCGTGCGGGGGTAATGGCTGTCTGGCAATGTGGCAGTGAACTAGCTCTAAAGCGTCTTCTGTATCAAAAGGCAGTTTTCCTGTCAGCAATTCGTAGAAGGTGACGCCGAGGGAGTAAAAATCAGCCCGGTAATCGAGAGTACGATTCATTCTCCCGGTTTGTTCTGGTGAAATGTAAGCAAGGGTTCCTTCGAGAACTCCGGGGTTTTTCAGTATCGGCGTTTCTCGGCTTAGCTGAGTGGAAATGCCAAAGTCAATAATTTTTAATTGTTTCGTTGCCTTGTTGTAAACAATATTAGAAGGGTTAATATCTTTGTGGATGATGTTTGCCCTGTGAATTTTCCCTAAAATTTCAGTTGTGGCGATCGCAATTTGTAGAAACTCCTTGAGACTAAACTTTCGCTGCTGCATCCAAATAGTCAAGGATTCGCCACCAAAGTCCTCTACAAACATCACGAGGCTGTTTTGGTATTTTTGCAAGTCATAAACCCGCACGACTCCCGCCTCTTTTAGCTCTTGAGTGATGCGGTATTCGGTGCGGTAGCGCACCAATTCTTGAGGTGTGGGGTAGCTTTCTTTCAGAAGTTTGAGGATAATTGGCTGGTTATCTGCTTCCCGAATCGCCCGATAAACTAGAGAGTTGGCGCTTTCATAGAGAAGTGTCACAACGGCAACGCCTGGAATCGAGAGCATATTGATTTTTTTGCTAAAAATTAACGCGCAGTCAAAACGCACCAGCTTTGTGTATAGAATAGCACGTTAGAAAGGACAAAATGGGGTTTGTTAACAAATGTTTAGTTTTTGGGGTAACAGCCTGCAAATACTTTGTGGTAGCCCCGATTTCGATCGCCTAGTTTGTAGGGTGCATCAACAGTCGATCGCACTTTTGCTTTTATTTCCAGCCCACATTACGCAGCCTGGGTTATCACACACCACAATTACAATGAAACTAGCATTTTTTTCGATACAAGGTGCTGCAATGCTGGCGATCGCAGCCACTATTTTGAGTACAGCGGTAGTAACAGCACAACCCATTGTTCCTGCACCCGATCGCACTGGTACTACTGTCACGCCTGACAACGGCGATCGCTTGAATATTACAGGCGGTCAAACTTCTAGAGATGGAGCGAATCTTTTCCACAGTTTTCAACAGTTTGGGCTTACCGAAGGGCAGATTGCTAATTTTATCTCTAATCCCGCTATTCGGAACATTCTGGGTCGGGTAGTAGGCGGCAATCCTTCTATTATTAACGGCTTAATTCAAGTAAGTGGCGGCAATTCCAACCTGTTTTTAATCAATCCTTCGGGCATGATATTTGGCCCTAATGCTAGCTTGAATCTTCCGGCTGCTTTTACGGCTACTACTGCTACTAACATCGGTTTTGATTCCGGTTTGTTCAATGTGGCTGGAGCGAACGATTACAGTAGGCTGATAGGAACTCCGAACAGTTTTTACTTTAGTTTCAGCCAAGCGGGAAGTATTATTAATGCAGGTAATTTAGCTGTTTTGCCTGGACAAAGTATAACTTTAATTGGCGGTACTGTCGTCAACACTGGTTCCCTCAATGCTCCCCAAGGTAATATTATTGTCGCTGCTGTCCCCGGTAAAAATGCTGTTCTGCTTAGTCAAGAAGGACATTTATTAAGTTTAGAAATTGGGGTTGTTGACGGGGAATTGTTGGCACAGAATGGGCAATTATCTCTGCCTTTGTCTCTTCCGCAATTGCTTGCGGGCGCAGGTGGGAACTCTGCTACTGGTATCTCCGTTAACGGTGCTGGGGAAGTGGTTTTGACGGCGGGTTTGAGGGTGGAAAGCGGGGATGTGGCGATCGCTAGTTCTACTGTTAACAGTCAGAATGCTACACTCTCGGCAGCACGTAATCTCACTTTGGTAGAAACCCAGCTACTTACTGAGAACAACTTGTATCTGTTGGCAGGAGATACGGTGCGGGTGAGGGATGGAAGTTATCCTTTCAGGGCGATCGCGGGCGGCAATCTTACTATACAAGGCAATCAAAATATTGATATCTTCGCGCTAAATTACCCTAACCCTGCATTCCAATCCTCCGGGGATATCACATTATTAAGTAACGGCAATGTTTCCGGTGATGCTCACTTCGCTGCGGGAGGTAATGTAAGTATCCTCACATTGTCTGGCAGCGGTGGCAGTTTTTTGAGTTTGTACGACCCGATTATTAGCTCCGAGGGAGATGTGAGATTTGGGGATTATACTGGAACCTCACTTAAGGTAGAAGCAAAAGGCGCGATCGCGGCCGGAGATATTACCATCACAGGGCCAGATACTACTTTGTCAGGTTCCGCCGATCCAGATGCGGCGGTGCTTTCAGGTAGTGCAGCTTTAATTCTGCGATCGGGCGTTTCGACTCTGGCGAATGCTGCGGATCTGCCGCCGAATGTCATTCAAGGGGAGATATTTTTTGTTTCACCGGGTGTTGCTTCGGGCAATAGCATCGGAGTGGGAGCGATTTCGACAGCAGGCGGGCCTGTGATTTTGGAGTCGGGAGGCGACATTGCGCTGGATGCGATCGCCACTTCTGGTGGCAATATTACTCTCAAAGCTGCCAACGATATCGCCGTTACAGGCACTCTCCAGTCTACTGGCGGCAGTATTGACCTCACGGCTGGCAATCTTCTCACAGTCAGTGGCACTTTTACAGATAGTAACGGTGTAAATGCGAGCATTTCCAGTGCTAAGGGCACAAGTGGCGGCGCGATTACTATTCGCCACGCGGGGAGCACGACTACACCTTTTATTGTCGGCGATGCGACAAAGAATGGGACGGCGGGAGCCATTACATCAGGTTCCGAGACTATTTCGCCACAGTTTGCGGTGCCGGTGCCGCCAAGCACTTACACTCAGGGCAATATTGCGATCGTTACTTCTGCGCCATCTCCAACACCACAACCGACACCGGAACCAACACCGGAACCAACCCCGCAACCAACACCGGAACCAACGCCGGAACCGACACCACAGCCAACGCCGGAACCAACACCAGAACCGACACCATCTCCCACACCAGAACCGACACCATCTCCCACACCAGAACCGACACCATCTCCCACACCATCTCCCACACCCCAACCAACCCCGACACCGACACCACAACCGACACCATCTCCCACACCCCAACCAACGCCGGCACCGACACCATCTCCAACACCACCACCAACGCCGGCACCGACACCATCTCCAACACCACCACCAAC
>NZ_JAUBTB010000058.1:10950-38548 GCF_036704965.1 Microcoleus sp. F10-B2
CCAACGCCGGCACCGACACCATCTCCAACACCACCACCAACGCCGGCACCGACACCATCTCCAACACCACCACCAACGCCGGCACCGACACCATCTCCAACACCACCACCAACCCCACAACCAACCCCACAACCAACCCCACAACCAACACCACCACCAGCGCCATCTCCAACACCGGAACCAGCGCCATCTCCAATATCAGAACAAACGACATTACCGGATATCTCAATTACCAATGCGATCGCCCAATCTGACAACCTGAATAACATTAATAGAATTGAATCTCTTTTTAACTACAGATCCGATTGGGAAAGCGAAGTTGTCCAAACGGCATCGCCTCTAAATATAGTTAGCCCCAGCGATATCACACGGCTAATCGATAGAGGCGATATCCCACAAGCCATTTTCTTTATCGATATCTTCTACAGTGAACAAGTGGGATCATACATTAACCAGCAAATCACCCGTGATTTGGAATCTTTTACGGCCATACAGCAAAGAACTAGAATCATCGCCAGCCAAACTGGTAAAAAACCAGCTATTATCTACGCCTTCTCCCGCCCTGAACAATTAGACCTGATCGTCGTCCCCCCTAGCGGCATCCCAATTCATAAAGCCATCCCCGCCGCCAGGCGCGAAACTTTGATGCAAGTCGCCGCCAGCTTCAGGTCTGAACTCCTTAATCCCAGAAACATCAATACTGAGAGCTATTTGCCAGCATCCCAACAACTTTACCAGTGGATAATTGCTCCCTTGGAAGCTGATTTGAAAGCTCAGGGCATCGATACGCTAGTTTTTAGTATGGATGCGGGGTTGCGATTGCTCCCCTTAGCCGCCCTCCATGACGGTTCTCAATTTCTAGTAGAAAAATACAGCATCGGACTCATTCCCAGCGTCAACTTAACCGATACTAGCTATGCAAGTGTTAAAAATGCTGAAGTTTTAGCAATGGGAGCCTCACAATTTACTAATAACCCACCCTTGCTAGCAGTGCCCGCAGAACTTAACGCTATTGCCTCCGAATGGAAAGGCGAATCCTTCCTCAACCAAACCTTTACTCTCAACAATCTTAGGTCACAGCGCAAAGACAGACCCTATGGGATTATTCACCTCGCCACTCACGGATACTTTCAGCCAGGAGCACCGAGCAATTCTTATATTCAGTTATCAGATAGCAGGCTAACACTCGATCGCGTGCGCCAACTAGGGTGGAATCAGCCGCCTAAAGTTGAACTATTGGTGTTGAGCGCTTGTAAAACTGCTGTGGGTGATGATGACACCGAATTAGGTTTTGCAGGGTTAGCTGTGCAAGCGGGGGTGAAGTCAGTTTTGGCGAGTCTTTGGAACGTCAGCGATGAAGGTACTTTAGGGTTAATGGCTGAATTTTACGATCAGTTAAAAGTCGCGCCGATTAAAGCTGAAGCTTTGCGGCAGGCTCAAATTGCTATGATCGAAGGTCAAGTTCGCATTGAAAATGGTCGTTTAATTTTGTCAAACTCAAATAAGGAGTTAAAATTGCCGCCAGAATTAGCTAAACTGACTAATGAAAATCTCTCCCATCCTTATTATTGGTCGGGCTTTACGATGATTGGAAGTCCTTGGTAATGTCATTGCGAGTAACAAAGCAATCGTAAGGACTTTAGCGTAGCTCGCAATCCGAGGCTAGTGAGTGCCTAAGTTCTATTTGAGTGAAACCTATAAAGCTTAAAAAGTAAAGAGGTTGCATAATGCTACAGCAAAAAAATGTTTCAAATCTAGTTTTTATTGACTCAAATGTTGAAGATTACCATAGTTTAATTAGCGGTGTTTCCCCAAATGCTGAAGTAATTATCCTAGATGAAACGCTCGATGGCATTGAGCAAATCACCGAAAGGCTAGCAATTGAACAAAATATAGAAGCAATTCACATCATCTCTCATGGCAGTCCAGGTGCAGTACAACTCGGTGCAAATATACTCAAGAGCAGCAACATAGAAAGTTTCGCCCCTCAACTCAAACAGTGGCGCAAAGCATTAACAAATGGTGCAGATATTCTCCTTTATGGGTGTAATGTCGCCGCCGATGTATCGGTGAAAATTGACAGCCCCGACATCCCCCACATTCCCCACATCCGCCAGGGGTTAAAACCCCTGTCTCATAGCTTAAGTCGGTTGAAACCGACTGAAGACAATTCATTTATTCAGTCCTCGATCGAGGACTTTCGCGATCGGACGGGGGTTTTAACCCCCGGCGGGACTGGTGTTAAACCGACAAAACCTAACCAATTACTCCAACGCCTGAGTGAATTAACTGGTGCCGACATCGCAGCCTCCGCCAACGCCACCGGCAATGCCGCACTGGGGGGAGACTGGGAACTGGAAGTACAAACAGGCCTCATTGAAACACCAATACCATTTAACGCCAATGCCCTGAAAACCTACAGCGGTCTACTAGGCTTCGCCCCGAAAGTTGACTTCGCAACTGGCGCTAGCCCCAGATCCGTCAGCATCGGCGACATCAACGGCGACGGCAAACCTGACTTAGCAACGGCCAACTACACCTTCAGCACCGCCTCCATCCTGATAAACACCACCGCCACCGGAGCCGGCACTCCCACCTTCACCACCAAATTTGACTTCGCTACTGATCTTTGGCCCCAATCCGTCAGCATCGGCGACATCAACGGCGACGGCAAACTTGACTTAGCTGTGGCGAGCTCCGGCAGCAACGGCGTCTCCATCCTGCTCAACACCACTGCCACTGGAGCCACCACTCCCACTTTCTCCCCCAAAGTCGGCTTCGCTACTGGCGTTAAACCCCTATCCATCAGCATAGGCGACATCAACGGCGACGGCAAACCTGACTTAGCAACGGCGAATTTTGACAGCAACACCGCCTCCATCCTGCTCAACACCACCGCCACCGGAGCCACCACCCCCACCTTCGCCACCAAAGCTGACTTCGCCACTGGTGGCACTAACCCCCAATCCGTCAGCATCGGCGACATCAACGGCGACGGCAAACCTGACTTAGCAACGGCGAACATCGGCTTCGGTAGCAGTACCTCCATCCTGCTGAACACCACTGCCACCGGAGCCGCCACCCCCTCCTTCAACCCGACAGTTGACTTTGTTACTGGTAGCAACCCCCAATCCGTCAGCATTGGCGATATCAACGGCGACGGCAAACCTGACTTAGCAACGGCGAACTTCAGCGGCAGCAGCGCCTCCATCCTGTTGAACACCACCCTCACCGGAGCCGCCACCCCCACCTTCGAGCCAAAAGTTGACTTCACTACTGGCAGTGGCTCCTACTCTGTCAGCATCGGCGACATCAACGGTGATGGCAAACCTGACTTAGCTGTGGCGAACCGCAATGACGACAACGCCTCCATCTTGCTCAACACCACCGCCACGGGAGCCACGACTGCCACTTTCGCCCCCAAAGTAGACTTCCTTACTGGCACTGGCCCCCTCTCCGTCAGCATTGGCGACATCAACGGCGACGGCAAACCTGACTTAGCAACGGCGAACCAAAACGACACCGCCTCCATCCTGCTCAACACCAGCAGCCCCAAAGTTACTGCAGTCACTGCCACCACTGCAGACGGTAGCTACGGTGTAGGTTCCACCATCAATATCACCGTCACCTTCGATGCTGCTGTCACCGTCATCGGCACACCCCGACTGCAACTAGAAACTGGCACAACTGACCAATTTGCCACTTATGCCAGTGGTAGCGGCGGTACCGCCCTCACTTTCAACTATGTAGTCCAAGCCGGAGACACTTCCCTCGACTTAGAATACCTCTCCACAAGTGCCCTCACCCTCAACGGCGGCACCATCAAAGATAGTTTGACTGCGGATGCCGTCTTAACCCTCCCCGCTTTAGCCTCAGCCAACTCCCTCGGCGGTAGCAAAGCCATAATTATTGATGGCGTTGCACCAACTGTTGTCTTAACATCCCCATCAGCAACAACAGTAAATGGTTTATTTAGCGTAACTGCTACCTTTAGTGAAAATGTCACCGGGTTTGATAATACTGATATCACCGTAGCCAATGCGAATGTCGGTAACTTTGTCACAGTTGATGCCAAAACCTACACCTTTGATGTCACACCGAATGCTGATGGCCCCGTCACAGTAGATGTACTTGCCGCCACAGCTACCGATACTGCCAATAATAACAATACCGCTGCCACTCAACTGGTTCGCACTGCTGATATTACACCGCCAACAGTTGCCTTAACATCCGCATCACCGACAACCATAAATGCACCATTTTTAGTCACAGCAACATTCAGCGAAAATGTCACCGGGTTTGATAATACTGATATCACTGTCGCCAATGCGAATGTCAGTAACTTTGTCACAGTTGATGCCAAAACCTATACCTTTGATGTCACACCGAATGCTGATGGCCCCGTCACAGTAGATGTACCGGAGGCTAAAGCGAAGGATACTGCCAGCAATAACAATACTGCTGCCACTCAACTAATTCGTACTGCTGATATTACCGCACCTACTGCTAGCTTGGGTGCAATTTCTAACATTACTATAGCGGGCGGCACAAGTCAGGCATTGACAGTTACTTTCACAGATAGCAGTGGAGTAGATGTTAGCAGTTTAGATAATTCTGACCTGGTAATAAACTGGTCAGGCGGTGCAATTCCCGCTACATTTGTCAGAGTCGATACTAATAGTAATGGCACCCCTCGCACGGCAACTTATTCTCTAACTCCGCCTGGGGGAAGTTGGGATGATACAGATAATGGCAGTTACGCTGTTAATTTGCAAGCATCGCAAGTAAAAGATACTTTTGGCAATCAAGTTGTAGCTAGCAATTTAGGCAGTTTTACTGTTAACATTGCCACGCCAACTCCGACTCCCACGCCGACTCCGACTCCCACGCCGACTCCGACTCCGACTCCGACTCCAATACCGACTCCAATACCGACTCCGACTCCGACTCCGACTCCAATACCGACTCCGACTCCGACTCCGACTCCAATACCGACTCCCACGCCGACTCTAGGTACTCCCGCTGTCATTTTCCTGGAACCACTTGGCAGTACCGACGTACTCGAAAGCTTGGGCAGCGATATATACAAAGTGCGACTAAATACTCAGCCAACTGCTAATGTCACCGTCGCCATTACCCCTGAAACTCAAGTTACTGTCAGCCTACCTGTCCTTACTTTTACTCCCGCCAATTGGAATGTCGCTCAAACGGTAACGGTGACTGCGGTTGACGATGCCCTTGTTGAGGGCGATCGCGTCAGCCCCATTAGCCACGCCACCAGCAGCACTGACACATTGTATAATAACCTGGTCGCCCCTCTCACAGTCAATATCAGCGATAACGATAACTTAGGCGATGTCAAAACCCTGTCCCAAAAGTCAGTAATCGGTTTGACAGACTCTGACGATCGCCTCACAGGATCGGCATTGAATGATATTATCCACGCACGCCCCGGCAATGACTATCTTGATGGCAAAGCAGGAGATGACTTGCTTTACGGACAAAAAGGTGATGACGGCATCAGGGGCGGTGATGGCAATGACATTATTTTTGGCGGCCAAGGCATTGAATTTATTCGGGCTGACAGTGGTACTGACTTGATTTATGGAGGTAAGGAAAACGATCGCATTTACGGAGGCGATGGCGACGATATATTGTTTGGCGACGGGGGCAATGACTACTTATTTGGAGAAATGGGGGCCGACACTCTCACAGGCGGATTGGGTTTTGATGTGTTTGCGATCGCGATCGATACTGGTGGAACAGACGCTTCTGCTGCTGATGTGATTGCTGATTTTACCCTAAATCAAGACAAAATTGATTTAATTAGTCCCCTTGCTTTTAGTCAGTTAAATATTTTTCAAGGAACAGGCGCTTTTGTTAGCGATACTATAATTCAGTATCAGGTAACAGGGGAATATTTAGCTGTCTTGAAAGGAGTGACTGCCAGCAGTATAGTTCAAGCAGTAACTTTTTAGACTTCGTATGTTGTTGCGCTTTAGCGCTAAAGCGCAACAACATAGCTACCCGATTTCGATCGCCTAGTTTGTAGGGTGTCTCAGCAGTCGATCGTACTTTTGCTGTGATTTTCAGGTATAGCAACCGCTTAATGTAAATTGTGTAGCCTGTCTTTGATTTTTGTGCGAGTCACCAATGCAGACTGACAGCGTTCCCAGTAAATTTTAGCGACGCGATCGCCCGGATTCTGACGCCAACACTCGGAAAACAGCCGCGCCGCTTCAAATAACTTCCCTTCCGAGTAAAGTGCCCTAGCTTCTGCAAACAATTCCAGCGTAACTAACTTGGCCTGTTTAATTTCTGGCGGATCTGCATCAAACACCTCATAAATCGTCACAGCTTCGGATTTTCCCTTGACTTTTACCGTGTCTAGAGTGCGGATTGCGTACTGGGATGGATTTTTCAGGCGCGTATAAGTTGGCTGGGTAATTAATAGCGCCACCCCATAATTTTTCGTCAAACTTTCTACGCGAGAAGCTAAATTAACGGCATCACTAATTACTGTCCCGTCCATGCGATTTGGTCCGCCCACAGTTCCCAGCATCAAAGAACCCGTATTAATCCCAATCCCAATCTGAATCGGCGCACAGCCAGCGTTAGCGCAGTATTCATTGTATTCAGCGAGACGGTGCAGCATAGCAATTCCCGCTTTCACCGCATTATCCGCCTCGCCGCTAAATAGCGCCATAATCGCATCGCCAATATATTTGTCGATAAACCCCTTATTTTCATTAATGACAGGTTCCATGCGACTGAGATAAGAATTGATAAATTTGAAATTATCCTCCGGCGTCATAGTTTCCGAAAGCGTGGTGAAGTCGCGAATGTCGGAAAACAACACCGACATTTCTAACTGCACTTGGTCGCCCAATTCGACATCAATGATGCTTGATTTCTCTAAAAACTGGAGGAATTGATGGGGAATAAATCGCTCGTAAGCTTTGTTGAGTTGAGCCAGCCTGCTTTCATTTTTGCGTACTTCTGTATAAAGCTTAGAATTTTGAATAGAGATAGCCGCTTGTCCAGATAAAACTTTTAATATTTCTACTCTTTCAGGGGTAAAAGCTCCCGCTGTCAAATTATTTTCTAGGTAAACAATACTAATGATTTGAGATTGGTTAATCAGCGGCACACATAAAATTGATTTGGGTTGATGCTTTCGGATGTGGGCGTCGTTGGTAAATTGTCCCGCTCTGGCAGCATCATCTAGTACCACGCTTTCTTGAGTGCGGCTCACATAATTGACAATTGCGACAGCAAGTTCTTGACAGGTTTCAACGGGGATTGACTGCAACACGGTGACGAGTTCGTCATCGATTTTCCCTTCAGCTTCAATGAACAGTTGTCCCTGGCTTAACAAAATCAGATAGCCTCGTTGCGCCCCGGCATTTTCCATCAAAATTTTCATCAAGCTAGACAGTAGCTTATCTAGCATAATTTCTCCAGAAATCGCCTGAGAAGCCTTCATGACTGCGGCGATATCTAGGTGATTCCCCGAACCAGTCGTTGTCATTGCTACGGTAGTTTGGGTGTTGTTCCTTCCCGGTTGAGTTACCGCCAATAAGTGAGGATATCGCGTTTCTAAATCCGTTACCTTAGCAGTAGCTCCCCATTCAACATAACAATAATACGCATCAAATATGTAGGCTTGAGCAACTTTTGTTTTGCCCCATTCCGAGTAGAATTTGGCTGCTAGTTCGTTTGCCAGCGCTTCGTCATTAACATATTCGTTTTCTTGGGCTCCTGAAATGGCGCGATCGTACATTTCAATAGCCTCGGCTTTATTGCCCAACACCCGTTGCCGTTCTGCTTCCACTAAATACCATTTATGCAGATAATTCATCGGAGCATTTTGCGCCCACTGTTGCAGCGTGCTTTGATGAGTTTCCACTAAGGCAATAATTTCATTTTGCTCAATTGCTGGGTGTGCGGGAAAAAGTGCCAGGTGCGTCAGGGCTGCATAAAAATGAAAAATTGGAACAAATGTTGATCCAGATACTCCCATCAAATACTGTTTGACTTGGGAAATGTGGTCTAGGGCAGCCGTGTAATTGCCATAGCAGTAAGCAAGCAGCAGTTTGAAGATGCAGGCACAGGCGATCGCCGTAAATTCATTATCCTGATAGTGCTTGGGAATCATCACCGTTTCATCGTAGGCAGAGCCTATTAACAAATCCGGCCGAGTATGGGTTTCCCTCAAGTTTTGCACCGTCTGCTGAATCATATCCAAATAAACCCGCGCAGAATATTGTTTCAACTGCGCCATTACCGCCCTGTAATTTGCTATTTCTGGTTCCCAAGTGTCTAGTTCTACACCAGCGAATAAATGAGTATAAAAGCAAATATATATGTTGTAGCCAGCGTCTACAAAGTCGCCTGTTTCCATACCCAACCTATAGCCTTCTTTCAGCGTCGGTATCGTTGCCAAAAGAGATTCTTGGCGATGCTGAATCCAACCACCAAACAACAGCAAAATTATAGACTTGAATTCCCGTACATTGAACCTATCGAGCAATGAAAGTGCCAATTGCCCAAAGCCATAGCCCGTTTCTACCTCTTGGAAAAAGGCACAGAAAACCATCCCGTGCATCGCATAACCCACCGTCGATGCGGGTGCATTCCCAAACTGGAGAGATAAACTCACCATCGTTGAGCTCAGCAAGGGCAGCAAACCGGGCATTCCCTGGAAAATGGGTGGAAACAACATACCAGACAGTTGCATAGCTGCCTGAGTCTGTGGATTTGTCATCACAGGTAGGTCAACCAATTCCTCAATCTTTCTGCCGCCGAGGAGGCCTGCAAGGGCTTGTAGCGCTTGGCCAATCTTGGCTTCATCAGGTTCGGCAGGGAGTTCGATCCCCAATTGTAAGAGCGCCTCTCTTGCTACTGCGATCGTTTCTAACACCTTGCTCTGGGCTGTCTGAGCGGCAATTTTAATTTCGTAAATTTTAACTCGATCTAAAATTGTTTGGGCTTCTTGCAAAACCAGTGCTGCCATCTGTTCCATACCATCAAAGTCACCATTCAAATAGGCAATTTCAGCAGCAGCAACATAGAGATTTAGCGCCAGTTGATATTGAGTTTGCCAGCATTGAGGTGTCAGTAGCTCGATTCCCGTTTGTAGATAAATATTTGCCGCCGCGTAGGCGGTAGAACTTCTGGCTTTACGTCCAGCTTCTAAGTTGAGTTGGGCTAAGGCTTCTCGTTCGCTTAATCGATCGATTAACTCAATTCCTTGATTTAAATGCCCCACAATATCAAACAGTTTTTCTTCTGTTTCAATGTCGGAAGAATTTTGTAGCAGTAACTGTCCTATTTTCAGATGAGTGGCTTTTTTTTGCTCGTCGGGAATCAATGAATAAGCCGCTTGCTGCACGCGATCGTGCAGGAAGCGATAAGTGGGATTAGCAACAGACTGATTCGGAGATCGATCGTCTGCTTGGATTAAATCATAGCCTTCTGAAATCACTAACATGAGTCCTTCTTGCAAGGCTTTCCACAGCGCTGATTCCGTTGGTTCTGGTAATTCTTCGCTGACTATTGCCAATGTCTCTAAATCAAACTGCGCCCCAATGCACGCGGCAAGTTTGAGAACATCCTGAGTTTGGGCAGGCAACTTCTGCAATTGCGCCGCCATAAACTCCACCACATCCGGGGCGTCGGCAAATTTAACTCGATCGATATTGCACTGCCACCCTCCTTGTACCCCCCTCTGTCCCCCCTTGGTAAGGGGGGATGAAAGGTGGGTGGGGGACCCAGGGGGAGCAAATATAATGTGACCATCTTCATACAACGACTTGAGGAATTGAGTAGAGAAAAAGGGATTACCTTTGGTTTTTTGATAAACCAGTTCTGTCAAGGGCTCGGCCAAGGATAAATCGCAAATCAGCGTATCTGCTACCAACTGATTCATATCTGCTAAACTCAACGGTTGCAGCGTAATAGTATTCACCACTGCCCCAGACTTCACAATCTCATCCACCGTCAACATAAACGGATGAACGGGGGAGACTTCATTATCCCGATAAGCACCCAATACTAACAGATGCCCTGTATCCTGCATTAACAGTTGTAGCAAGTTGAGCGATGCTGAATCTGCCCACTGCAAATCGTCCAAAAAAATCACTAAGGGATGTTCGGCAGTAGTAAATACTTGTACAAACTTTTGCATCAGCAAATTAAACCGATTTTGTGCCGCACTCCCCGACAGTTCTAGTGCAGGACTTTGAGGGCCAATAATGCGTTCTAACTCAGGAATCACCTCAATCAGCACTTGCCCGCTATCACCCACTGCTGTCAGAATATTGGTCTTCCATGTTTGTAATTGAGCGTCACTTTCTGATAGCAACTGTCCCATCAATTCCCGAAATGCTTGCACAAATGCACTGAAAGGAATATTGCGCCCAAATTGGTCGTATTTACCTTGAATAAAATAGCCGCGCTGTCTGGCGATCGGTTTGTGGACTTCGTTCACTACGGCGGTTTTACCAATTCCAGAAAAGCCAGCTACTAGCATCATTTCGGCACTATCCGTACTGACTCTTTCAAATGCTGCTAACAGATAATCAACTTCAGTTTCTCTACCGTATAACTTTTCGGGAATCAGAAAACGGTCTGTAAAATCGCGTTTTCCCAAGTCAAATTCTTCTATGCTATGCGTTTCTTGTAATTGAACCAGACACATTTCTAGATCGTGCTGGAGGCCAAAGGCAGTTTGATAGCGGTTTTCGGCATTCTTAGCCATCAATTTACTGACTATTTTCGAGATAATCAGGGGAATTTCTGGAGCGTATTCGTGCGGAGGAATTGGTTGTCTGGCAATGTGGCAGTGCACCAACTCTAAAGCGTCTTCTGTCTCAAAAGGTAGTTTTCCTGTCAGCAATTCGTAGAAGGTGACGCCGAGAGAGTAAAAATCTGTGCGGTAATCGAGAGTGCGATTCATCCTGCCGGTTTGTTCGGGTGAAATATAAGCTAAGGTTCCTTCTAAAATGTTGGGGTTTTTCAGGGTCGGCGTTTCTCTTTTTAACTGAGTTGAAATGCCAAAGTCGATAATTTTGAGCTGGCCGGTGGCTGGATTAAATACTATATTAGAAGGATTAATATCCTTGTGAATAATATTGGCGCTGTGAATTTTACCTAATGTTTCAGTTGTGGCGATCGCAATTTCCAGAAACTCCTTGAGGCTAAACTTTCGCTGCTGCATCCATATTTTCAAGGATTCCCCGCCAAAGTCCTCCACAAAAATCACGAGGCTGTTTTGGTATTTTTGCAAGTCATAGACTCGCACGACTCCCGCCTCTTTCAGCTCTCGGGTGATGCGGTATTCGGTACGGTACCGCAGCAATTCTTGAGGTGTGGGGTAGCTTTCTTTGAGCAGTTTGAGGATGAGCGGTTGGCGATCCGCTTCCCGAATCGCCCGGTACACCAGAGAGTTGGCACTTTCGTAAAGCAACTTCTGGACGGCAATGCCTGGAATGGAGAGCATATTATTTATTTTTCTGGTAAAAATTAACGCACTGTCAAAACACACCGGATTCGTTGTGTCGAGAATAGCGCTTTAGAAAGCAACAAATTATGTTTTTATAACACACTCTTAGTTTTTCGGCAGCGAAGTGGCTTTCAGGTGGTCTGGCAGAGTAAGGGTAAGGAGTTATCATGCTACATATCTCAACCTTGTTAATTCTCAATTCCATAAATTGTCCCCCTTGCGGTTTTTCAAACATCGTTAAAATTTTTCCCACCCCCAGCGCTAAACAAAACTTTAAATTTATATATTGTCACAGGCAGTTTGTTTAAAACCCCAGACATCAAAGGATTTCAGAAGAAACAAAAAAACTGAGAGATCGGCTTTGATTAGAAAAAATATCTTGAGTCGCGATTGTCAAAGTCACGAGGGTGTCCCCCCGCTGTTTCCAATACTCTGTCTTTTTCAACAATTAGCATCAGTCCCCCGGAAAGTTCAAGTAAAGTCAAAAAATAAAGGCAAGCTAACTATCTAACGTGATGAAATGTAGTCTTTCGTAGAGCATCAGGGTAACAAGCGGTGGAAAGAGCGGCCACTTGATGCATTAACCAAAGAAGTTCTAGGGGTTTATATATATAGGAAGTCGAGTTGAAATTGGTGCTAAAGGCTGGTCGGATTCCCTCCCAGGAGTTTACAGACAATGTGCCGTCTATAATACAGATTTTTTGGTCCATATAAAAAAGTTTTGCCTCGCCAGCGACACAAATCTGTCGGGAAAGATACGGGCAAAACTTCTGATATCGCAAGATGCAAGAACTCTCTGATGTACAGGATATCTCGCTATTGTTGTAAGAAAGAGTCTTTCCTAATCTAAACAGCTCTCCAGTCCTGTGCGAGCCTTGTGGTATTTTATTCATCATTACAACGCTTCTTTACCCCTAAAAGGGTTGAGAATTTTTCGTTGCTATGCAGGAGTACCAGACTTTGTACTCGTGATTTTGGAGAGTCATTTATCTACTTCCCCTTACCCTTCCGGGCTACAAACTCCCGCAGCCGGAGTAAACTAGCGGTTTGCCCCAAATTCAGCGGCAGCAGCGACACTCCCTCCAACCGAGACTGCACCCAACCGTCGCCCCAATACCACTCGTGAAATCCGTCAATTCCCTGACTCAATAATAGCCGCAGACAATTGTGCTCAGCAATATCAACGTGATGCTGAACTGCCACGGGGCCCAGCCAACTCGTAAAGGTCAAACCTTGAGCAAATTCTTCCGGCAAACCGCTAGACAACTGCTGCGGCCACAACCACTGCTGCAATTGACTCGGACGCAACAAGCTGTCTCTAATCGCTGTTTCGGAAGCTTCAAGCTCGATCCGCAGGTTGCTTTGTTGAAAATTACCGAGCATAGGAATTTGAGATATAACTGCAAGTAACTTTAATGTAACTTATTTGACTGGTTCTAACCTGTTGCGGGCGGGCTCGCGTGCCCACCCCACAAACAGAAAATTCAATCTTCGCTTCACAGGCCCGAAAGCCTGTTTAACCTAGAAGCCCACCCCACAAGCAGAAAATTCAATCTTCGCTTCACAGGCCCGAAAGCCTGTTAAGGACGGGCTCGCGTGCCCACCCCACCAGACAATTCCTGTGTTGTGAACAGGCCCGAAAGCCTGTTAAGGGCGGGCTCGCGTGCCCACCCCACAAGCAGAAAATTCAATCTTCGCTTCACAGGCCCGAAAGCCTGTTAAGGGCGGGCTCGCGTGCCCACCCCAGAAGCAGAAAATTCACTCTTCGCTTCACAGGCATCTTGCCTGTTCTTGGAAAATAGTGCAAAATGTTCGATCGCACATCACCGTCCATCCACCTTCACCTACACTGAAAAATTTAAGATATTCGATCGCATCCATCGCCCGAAACCCGATTTTCGTATCGAACTGTTAAGCTCTGTTTCATTTCATTGAAATCTCTCCCCCGTACCCCCACCGCATCCAAACTCCGTGATACCATCACACCTGAGTAATGCCTATAGAAAAAAACTGGAGAGAAAAGCTTTGACACTAAGGGTTGCAGTAGTAGGTTCAGGCCCTGCGGGTTCTTCCGCCGCCGAAACATTGGTAAAAGCAGGCATCGAAACATACCTATTCGAGCGTAAATTAGACAACGCGAAACCCTGTGGCGGGGCGATTCCCCTGTGCATGGTCAGCGAATTTGACTTGCCGCAAAGTATTATTGACCGCCAAGTCAGAAAAATGAAAATGATCTCCCCCTCCAACGTCGAGGTGGACATCAATATTGAAAACGCACATGAATACATCGGTATGTGCCGCCGCGAAGTGCTCGATGGCTTCATGCGCGATCGGGCTGCTTCTTTGGGTGCAAAACTGATTAACGGCACCGTTCACAAATTAGAAATTCCCGGCAACAATACAGACCCCTATACTCTCCACTATGCCGACCACTCCGACGGCAGCGCCATGGGAATTCAGAAAACTCTGAAGGTGGATTTGGTAATCGGGGCTGACGGCGCTAACTCTCGCGTAGCAAAGGCGATCGACGCTGGCGACTACAATTATGCGATCGCCTTCCAAGAACGCATCCGCCTGCCAGAAGATAAAATGGCTTACTACGAAGACTTAGCCGAAATGTACGTCGGCGACGACGTATCTACCGACTTCTACGCTTGGGTGTTCCCCAAATACGACCACGTAGCCGTCGGTACCGGCACGATGAAAGTCCATCAAGCCAGCATCAAAAAGCTGCAAGCAGGCGTCCGCGCCCGCGCTGCCAAAAAACTGATGGGCGGTGAGATTATTAAAGTGGAAGCCCACCCCATCCCGGAACATCCGCGTCCCCGCCGGGTTGTCGGCCGAGTTGCTCTCGTCGGCGATGCTGCAGGTTACGTTACCAAGTCTTCCGGCGAAGGTATCTATTTTGCCGCCAAGTCTGGCCGGATGTGCGCCGAAACTATTGTGGAGATTTCCAATAAAGGCGCGCGCATTCCGACTGAAGAGGAAATTAAGATTTACCTCAAGCGGTGGGATAAAGCCTACGGCATTACTTACAAAGTTTTGGACATTTTGCAGCGCGTGTTCTACCGTTCCGACGCTACTCGCGAAGCTTTTGTGGAAATGTGTGCCGATCGCGACGTGCAGAAACTCACATTCGATAGCTACTTGTATAAAACCGTGGTACCGGCCAATCCTTTCATTCAGATGAAGATTACGGCGAAAACCATTGGTAGCTTGTTGCGTGGGAATGCTTTAGCGCCTTAATCCCCTGCGGATAAACGCACTTTGTATAAAAAAGCGGGCAGTCACAAAACTGCTCGCTTTTTTTATATCTAAGATAACGAACCGCGAAGGCGCTAAGGGCGCGAAGGAAGAGGAAGAAGAATTGTTAGTTCAAGTTCAACTGCACTAAGGTATCGGGGGCGAGGAAGTGGGAAATGTGATAAGCCCGTTCCTCGGTTTTCAGCAGGATTTTTTCGTAGAGGTAGCGCGTAGCTCGATCGCCCAAACTTTCTGCTTGTCCTGCTTGACGGCGCAGCAAACCTATAATAGCTTGTTCCGCCGTCAAATCGTGTTCTAGCATTTGGCGGCAAGAATACACGCCGTCTGGTTCCGGCTCGAAACAGCACAGTTCGGCTAACTTGCTAAAACCCGCTGCTGGTATGCCGCCCAACCCGTTTAACCGTTCGCCCAACTCGTGGACGCTATCTTGAGCTTCTCCGTAGCTTTCTTCAAAGAATTTGTGCAAGGAGTAAAATTCTGCCCCTTCCACCACAAAATGATGTTTTTGATATTGCAGGTATAAAGCCTGAAAACTGGCCAGCAGCGCGTTCATCCCTTCACAAATCGGTGCTGTGACTGAATGTTCCAGTAGAACTGGGTTGTCGGCTATGTGGCCAAACGGTCTCAATGCACTCTGAGTCTCAGCCATGTGTGTTCTCCTCTCAATAGGCAGTTTTGTTGCCAATAGAGTCAGTCTAGCACTGTAAATTTACCAGTCAAGCAGCGTCTGCCTCGATAGTGGAAGATTTTATAGAGTAGGAATTTTTTTTTCTAAACCTATTGAGAATTATTAGCAGTTGGGTTATGCTTTAAAAAGATCCTCGTTCTGAACGCTTCCTGAAAGCGGGGCGAACCTTCTGAAGGCAGAAGGCAGAGGGTAAAAGGCAAAATTTTTTAGGAAGGGCTGTTGATAATCCTTGAGGTTCTTCAGAAATCCAGCTTTTAACTTCTGCCCGCTATCAGTCAGGGTAAAAATTAATGCAAATTATTACTGTTGTCAAAAAATGAATCCAGCAGATCCAGAATTAGAAGTTTGTGACATTGTGCAAGTTAGTTGGCTAGATAGGTGGCAAGTTTACAAACGCTTGCAAGAGCTAGAAATTCCCTGCTGGTGTGCGGTTGACCAACCTTTGCGGGCAAAAGTCAACACTGTCAAACAAGCTGCTCAGTTAAAGAGCGTGTTGAGGCAAGTCAGTGCCCCTCGGGGCGAACTGGTGCAGTGGCTGGAATACTGCTGGCAAAGGGGCTAAAGGTAGCAGGAAGTTCGGCCACGAGCAATGTAGAAGATGTAACGGATGTAACGGATTAAAGGAGTCATAACAATGTATAAATCTGGCAAGCAAGTGTCCGAATTCAGTTTAGAGGGAGAAATCCTCGCCCTGATTATTGAAGATGGCTGTAAACTTAAATATTTGCGAATTAGCAGCGATCGCGGAGTAGAATATCTTGTTAAACTTTGCAAGGAATTGCGGTCATTTCTGTCACCTATTTTGACGCCCGGGTTGAAAGTTCAAGTTGCAGGTGAGAAAGAACTCAACTTGAAAAACGGTAAAATAAAACTTAAAGCTCGCAGCCTCAAGCTGGCTCAGGGCAACGACGATCGCTCGCACGAACACCTCGACTCCACCAATGTACCTGTTGGAATATTGACATCCGACGATCGCGCGACCGGCAAAACCCAAGTCGCCTCAACCGCAGCGGCTCAAACTGTAAAAGCTCGGGCAAAAACCCAAACCAAAATATTAGTATGTCAAAAATCCGACTGCCTGAAGCGGGGCGCTGGAGGAGTCTGTAAAGCTTTAGAAAATGCTTTGAATGCGCGCGGTTTAGAAGACCAAGTGACAGTACAGGGAACCGGATGTCTCAAACAGTGTAAAGCAGGCCCAAATATAGTTGTGATGCCGGACAAAACTCGCTACACCCGCATTGCACCTGCAGAAGTTCCAGCCATCATTGACAAACACTGTGCAGTTGTTAAAGCTTAGGCGATCGCCCAGATACCGAAACAGTGCGTTAGAGATCGGGAAAAATTATTTTGATAGGACTCGCGGGCCAAAAACTCACGTCTGTAGGGTACTCACAGGCGCATCTTACGCCTGAATTTGAGTTCGGGTTGTAGTTCCGCGCGCATGGATTCAGAGGCTATTGTCCGAAAAAACCGGAAAAAGGCCAAAACTATCACTTAGGGGCTTCCTTCTGTAGAATCTCTAAGGATAGACTGTATCACAAACCCTGTGACTATTGGGATAAAAAGCCATGTCAGAAGCTGATCTTCGAGCCCATCAGCACCAACCGCACCCTGCTGTTCCATCCGATACCGAACCATTGCAGTCAAATATTGCTGATGCTGGGGGTTTTGAGCCGATCGCCCCCCATCCGACAGACACTCCCGCAACGGTACCCCAACAGCCAGAAGAAGACTGGCAAACAGTAGATTTTCCCAACGCCATCGGCGTAGATGCAATTCCCACACAACCTGAAACAAAAAATTCGCAATCTCAGACACAGCCGACCGAGGCGGGCTCGCCCCCGATTTCAGACAATCTAAAAAATATGCTTGGGAATGCCGAACAGCGTCAGGGCAAAGGATCGACCCCAGTCACCCTCATGCAAGCGCTGCACGAATGCAACCGCGACCTTTTGCAGCGCATCGCGCAGCTAGAAACGGCTCTCGAAGAGTCCCAAAAAACCTTGCAGAATCGCGAAACTTTGCTAGCACAGCGGACTGCAGAACTCGAAAATACTCAAGAACAATTGACGCGGCTTTTTGGGAAAGTGGAAGTTTCCCATCAAACCCTCCAAAGTCAAGAAATTTTAGTCGAAAGTTTAAGAAGTCAGTTGGCAACCAGCCAAGTCAGGCTAGCGACTGTTGAGCGAGAATGTGCGTCTACTGTCCAGCGCTACAACGAACAGTTACACCAGTTAGTAGCCACAGAAAATATTTGCAGGGAATTGCGAGCCCGCTTGCACCGCCAGCAGCGCCACACCCTGCAATTCAAAGCTGCCTTGGAAAGAAGTTTGGAGAGGCCACAGGTGAAGTCGCCGATTGTCCAGCCGCCTGACAATGCTCCCGATACCGCCAGCGCGCAATTAGAATCATTGCTGGCGGCGGTTAAAAGCTCTCAAGTTCCGCTGCCGCCAGCCTTCAACGCTTCCCCTGTCCAACCTTGGTCGGAACCCGAAGAGCATCCAGGGGTAGTGGCTGCTGCCGAGGCGATCGAGCCTGAATCCCCAGCCAATATGGAACTCAACAAATTAGCCCAAGTATCCGTCATTCAATTGCAGGAGAGCGAAACTTACCAGCCTGATGAGCCGGCAACTGACTCGGCAGAACCGATTGCGGCACCTGAAATGCCGGTGGCTGAGTCGGAACCCGAAACTGCTACCAAACTGGACACCCAAGAATTGGCCAGAGCTTTTCAAATTTTGAACTCCGTTGAAACCTTTGGTATTCAAGAAGTGCGATCGAGTGTGGCAACACCTACAGCAGTCGCGCAACCCGACTGGCTGACCTTGATTGCCAGTCCGCTGCGGGCTTCTAAAAAACGCCGATCGCTAGCTGAAATAGAATTGCCGAGTTTTCGATAGCGAACTGATATCATTTCCGGTTACACCGTCAGGTGATGTTGACTGTTGAGGGTTGACGGTTGACGCCGTGAACAGTGAACTCGAATTTACTATTCCGATGCTAACGGATTTGATATGAGAGTTGCTAGTGTTGAGTTTTGACTCAACACTCAACACTCTTTTCTCCCCTTTCCCATGCCGTAGGTGAGAGCATAGCTGGTAGCCAACAGCCACAGCCAAACAGCAGGATACCGGGGTTCCAACCAAGGTTGTACCTTGCGGGCGAAGCTGGGAAGCCATCCGAAGAGCAAACTGGCCAAAGCCAGCAGAGTAAAATTCAAGTAACTTCCCAGCCAGCGCCAAATATCCCCCAAGGTGACAAAATCTAAAATCCACAAGAGGAGAGAAGGGTTTTTTCCGGCTGCTTCGATCGCCAGTCGGTTGAAAGTTAGCCAGTCGGTTCTGTCTTTGATAAAAGTTTCGGCTACTGCGAGTTTTTGTGCTGCCAAAATACCAAAAAAGGTATTGAGAATTGAATTAATTCTTTGGGGTGGCAAACTAAGACCCGTGGGAACCATCATGCCTTTAGAAAACAGCCAAGTTACTGAAACATTGCTCTGGTAGGCGCGAATTTGGTTTAAGTGATTTGCCGTCAACAAATTGTGCTTTAATGCTGTATCCAAAAGGTCTGTTAAGCGGAAAAGATTGCGGACGAGGGAGCCGAAGCCGGTGAAAACGAGGGGAGATTGCAGGGATGCTGCGTCGCCGATCGAGATTAGGCGATCGATCGCCACGGAGCGATCGCTGCTGTTGGTGCTAAAATGCCCGGGAATATAACCAAAAGTCGGTTTTTTCCACACCAATTTATCGACATCGCAGCGGCGGTATTCCGGTAAAATTGCGAAAAAATCCTCGTACATTTCCAGCAAAGAACCGGGATTCTCGGGATGTACTTGGTGGTAGTGAAATAGATAAACTGTAAGTTCTGTGCCGGCGCCGGGAAATAACTCCCAAATGAGCTGGCGGCCCCGGGAAATGTCGCCGTGACTGTAGAGCACATCCCCGTACTCGCAATCCCATACTGCAGGCTCAAATCCTCCGTCGATTACGGCCCCCACGGTCGGACAAACGCTGTCAAAAGTCCGCCCTCCGTTCAACTGCCAAGCGATGGGAGAAGCCGAACCCATTGCATCCACCAGCAGCCGTCCTAATGCAGTGCGATCGGCTTTTGTCGGCAAGTTGCGACCCTGAACTACTACTTTTTCTGCTTCAACATCGGCTCTGAGAAACTCAGTTTCGTCCCAGATTTCCCCGCCAGCTTCTGTTAGCTTAACTCCCGCTAAACCCAGCAATTTCTCCCCGTCCAAAGCTAGATTGAGTACCTTCGGCGTGTGCAGAACAGGCGCTTTAGCAACGGGCGGATTGTTAGCATCAAAAAACTTGTTGTAGCCATCTTTGTATTCTCGGGCAATCAAAGTTTCGATTTCAGCAGCAGTAAATAAACCTAAATCAATTAAGCTTTGAATTTCGTCCCGCGAAATATTCCACTCGCGATTCATCCGCCCGAAAGGCATTCGCTCAACTAGCAGCACCCGGTAGCCCAATTTCGCCATGACTGCGGCGTGAATTACTCCCAAGGCCCCGCCAATATAAATTAAGTCATAAAAAGTATCGCCAGAACCAGACACCGAAATTTGGCCTTGTTCCCTGTTCCCTCTTCCCTGTTCCTTCTTTCCTGTTCCTTCTTCCTTCTTCCCTGTTCCCTCTTCCTTCACAAACACTACTTGTTTTGGCGTTTGAGGATTGCGAGTGCCTTCGCGCCAACGCTGCTCCCACCAGTAGACGCGTTTGAGGTCGTATTCGCCTTCAGGCATTTTTTGGAAGTATTTGACGGTCAGGGGGTAATAGGGGGCAAGAGCGTCAAAAATTGACTGTTTGGAGAGGTCTATGACAGGGGGTTCCGGGTAGCGATCGGGGAACTTGTTTCTCACAGCAAGATTCAGAGCTTGCAGGAACTTTCTTTCTCCAACGGGCGCGTCTTCTAGACGAAAAACTTTTAAATAAGTTGTGCGTTGTACTGACCAGACAAAGAGGGAAAGTTCTGTCGATCGGGAATTGTCGTTTTCTGAATTGGTGTTAGCGAAGGCGGGTTTTGGATTGGCATTTTGAGTTCCAGACAACACAACCTCGGCTGCTGTTGCGGTTGACAGCAGGCGAAAACCGTCAGGAGTAATAATTTTTTCTCCGATTCCGGGATCGAATTCGTGCTGCAACCAAGTGCAGACGGCTGCTGTATCCGGTGTCGGGACTTCTAGATAAAGAATTTCTTGCATGATTAGGGTCTCTATTCTGAATAAATTAATAAAGATGAGGGAGTTGACAAGGGAGCAAAGTAAGTTATACTCCCGAATACTTATTTAGTTTTAAATAAGTTTACAGTGTTCTCAGATTTTTAGCTGATTAGCCGGAAGCCCCACAGCGGCTGAATATCTACTCCCTTCGGTATGCACTCCTATGAATTATCCCATTCCTACGAATCCTCAAGAAATGATTGCTTTGCGACAGCAGCCGCTGAATGAAGAATTGGTGGCGTCGGCGATCGCGGGTGTGATTCAGATAGCTCGATCGCGATCTCAGTCTTTGGATGAGTTGAAGGCTGAGGTGCTCGCCGACGACAATCTGCTCGATTTGCCTCAAAGGCTATGGCTGAGCGAGATTGTGGCTCAAGCTTGGAACAATTTGCCTTAGACTAGACTGCGGCTTAAAGATCTATCTAAATTAAAGGTGAACTTAAAATGGTACAAACAACATTAAAATCCTTAACTTTAGAAGAGTTTCTCCAACTACCCGAAACCAAACCTGCAAGCGAATACATTGATAATCAAATTATTCAGAAGCCAATGCCGCAAGGAAAACACAGTGCGACTCAATGTGAATTAATTATTTTCATTAACGCTATATTAAAGCCCAAAAAAGTTGCACGAGCTTTTCCAGAACTCCGGTGTACATTTGGCGGAAGGTCAACAGTGCCTGATGTTTCAGTATTTGTCTGGAACAGAATTCCCACCGATGATAACGGCGAAATTGCTAATGTCTTTCCCATAGCTCCTGATTGGACAATAGAGATTTTGTCGCCCGAACAAAGTCAAACTAAAGTTACTAAAAATATTCTGCACTGTTTAAATCATCAAACTCACATGGCCTGGCTGATAGATCCCGACGAACAATGCGTTTTTGTTTATGTTCCCCAGCAACAGACAGCAGTATTTGATGAACCAGAAATGCTGCTACCGATGCCGTCCTTCGCTAGCGAACTGCGGTTGAGTGTCGGAGAATTATTTGGGTGGCTGCTGAAATAACCTTCGGAAGGAAGAAGGAAGAAGGAAGAGAGTGATTTTGAGACGGATACACGAATTAAATGCTGTCAACAGTCAACAGTCAACGGACTAACGCAACTCAACTTCTCGCTGGACTTCTGTCAAAACTCGATCGCCCCGCGTCAACCGGTATTCGGCCCGCCAAACTCCGGGAGTCAGAGGAGAATTTGTACTGTTTCTTTTGCCGACATAACCCAACCAAGTGCGGCTGGGGGCTTTAATTTCATTGGTTCGATCGGCGATGGTTGTGCCGTTGGGTGCAAATAATTTGTATTGTTCGCGATCGCCCTTGAGCACTCCGTAACTTTGCACCCAAAACAACAAAGCTGGACTGTTTGCAGGGAGTTGAGTCTCTGAAAATTGTCCTTCCCAGACAGCGTTGATATCGGGTGCCTTATTGGCAAAACCGGCCCGAATTAAACCTGTGGAAATATAGTCTAGAGGCTTGTCCCAAATTGGATTGCGGGCGATGTTGCAGCCTACCTTCGCGTCGGCGCCGACAAACGGATCTACGGGTTTGCCTTGATAGCGAAAAGTTACGTGTACGTGGGGGAAAGATGCCTCCCCAGAGTTTCCCACCATGCCCAAAACCGTGCCTTTTTCTACCTGCGTACCCGGTTTGACGGCAACGCTGCCTTTGCGGAGGTGGCAGTATTGGGCTTCCCAGCCTGCGCCGTGGTCGATTACCATGCCGTTGCCGCATTCTGTGCCTGCGATGCTGGCTTTGTCTGTATCGTTTTGTAAACGCCGATCGACCACACCATCTCGCACTCGCAAAACTTTGCCTGCTGCGGAGGCAATCACTGGAACTCCTTTTGCCATTGCTTTGGCGTCGGGAATCGCAAAGTCTGTGCCTTTGTGGCCGTCGTAGGTTTGACGCCCGCAGCCAAAATCGACGGCGGTGGGGCCGGGTTCTCGATCGAAATACACCAATACAAAACAGTCTTTGCCTAGAGTACAGTCGATCGGCTGACCGAATTGCGGGTTGTTCGGCTTTTGGGCGACGGCGGAAGAGACGAGACGCTGGGCGATCGTGTTGGCTTCGGCGATCGGCGCACTTACTCCGCTGTCTTTAGCACAGCTAGAAATACTTGTCAACCCCACGGTCAACAAAATTGCAGAAATGTGTTTTTTTGATAGTATAGTCATTCGCAGGTTGGAGGTAAAAGCTGGGGTGGGTAGTGAAAAATCAATTAATCATTCAGAATATAGTTGCTCAAGCATCTCGACGATCGGTCAGGCGTTTTCGTTTCCTATATTTGTTGTATTATTTTGAGTTGGAAATTTAAAATTTTTAATTAATTCAAGAATGCGTTCTAAAATTCGATCGCTCATTTCGATAATTCGGCTGACGGGGCTTGCTGTGGCGGCTTTGGCGATGTGGGGATTTGCCACTATTGCCGAAGAGGTGTTGGAAAAAGAAAGTTACGCTTTCGATACCTCTATTTTACTAGCTCTGAGGGAATTGCACGCACCGCTGGGCGATCGAATAATGCTGGGCTTTACGTTTTTGGGCGAGCCGAACTTGCTGCTAGTGATTTGTCTGAGCTTGAGTATTATTTTGCTAGGGCGCAATCACCGATCGGAAGCCGCAACTATTGCGATCGCCGCTGGGGGGGCGATCGGTTTAAATTTACTGTTAAAAAAACTTTTTGCCCGCGCTAGACCTCAACTTTGGGAGCGCGTTGTTGACGTTCGCTTTTACAGTTTTCCTAGCGGACACGCGATGATTTCAATGGTTATTTACGGTTTGCTAGGATATTTCTTGGGTTCCCGCTTTCCCAAGCAGCGCTGGTTGATTTACAGCTTGACAGTTGTATTAGTTGCTGCTATTGGTTTGAGCAGGCTTTATCTAGGAGTTCACTGGCCTACCGATGTTATTGCCGGTTATACGGCGGGTTTGGTGTGGCTGATTACCTGTATTCTCAGTTTGGAAATATGGAAGGAATTGCGTTCTTTGACTACGGCTTCTAAAGAAGAGTTTTTGTCACCGGAAAACTCTCAAGAATAATTTTTAAATTTCTCCTCAAGACTGACTATTTGCTTGTGGGTAAAACACATGGCAATTCCTTTTTCGTAGTAAGCTGCCTCGTTAATAAAAATTGGATAGACGGTCGATTTACCTTCATACAATACCGACTCACCATCAAAGGTCAAAAACATCGGATCGCCGGGATTCAGGGCTTGATAATCTCTGGATTGCAGGTGAGGATGAATCATTGCCTGAATTTCTCCCTTGTCGTTTCTGGGATAGTCGATCGCCCCAATGGTGTGATAAATAGTCAGGGGATTCTTGGCAGCAGGCATTGTGCCTTGATTGTAGGCTTCTACGCCGTCTAAAATTCGCCAGACAAGTTGCTCAGTTTGCTGAAATAAAGACGCATCTAATACCCCTTGCGGCACTGCACCAACTTCCAGCGTACCGCCTAATTCGGAAAGCGATCGCAGCACAGGACTATCAGGATTGTTGGTTGTAGAAGCGAGTAGATTGAGGTGGGGATGCACAGAGGTTAAATAAGCTGCTAGTTGCAGGTTAAATGGATGATGGCTGGCGAGAATAAATGTTAGCCCCATGTTGGACGTGGTGCTGTGCAAATCGATAATTACGTTGGGCAGATGAGTGTTTTTTGAGCTAAAAATGCCGTAGATTTCTTTCGCCCGCTGCGCTTCATAGCTGGAGAGATGGGGATTTTCTAAATCTTCCTGTCGAAAGCAGCGGTTGAGGTCGATATCGACGTAGCGTCTGCCGATTTCGCAAGCTTTGGGATTGGCTAGCAGGGCGATTGTTTCAAAAGTCGATCGCCGAATTAACTCTGGCGCGCGATCGAATTTCTTCACGAGGTAAATTCCCGTGAGTTCGTTTCCGTGGGTTCCTCCCACTATGGCAACACGTTTAATTTGGTTCATAAACAAATAAGTTCCTATCCCAAGCGTAGCACCATTTGTCATCTGTTGGTAAAAAACATGAGATTGAGGTTGATTATGTGTTTATATTTATATTAGGTAAAGTTTTAGTAAGCAGGTATCACGCGCAGAAATGAGAAGCCCGGTTTCTCTGGTATTTCTCGTCACTCAACAAAAAAAATACGATCGCCACCGCGAAGAAATCGATCGCATTATTGTTTCCCATCAAACCGAATAGTAGAATAGTAGATAGCTAAAAAAGGGATTTTAGATATGGGACTGAATGAGTATTTTGATTTTTTAGCACCGGATGATATTCGCATTAAAGGACATCGCATCGGGATTGAGACGGTGCTGTATGAGTATTTGTATCGGGAACGCACCCCAGAAGAAATTCAGCAACTCTATCCATCTCTAACTTTGGCAGAAGTTTATACGACTATTTTGTATTATTTACAAAATCAAGAATCAGTAAGTAGATATTTGCAAGATTGGTTGGAATGGTCGCATCAGCAGCGAAAAATCCAAGTAGCAAATCCCCATCCGGCGACAGAAAGATTGCGAAAATTGAAAGCTGAACGGGAAAGAAAATCTGTTATGCAGGGTGCTCGAACGATGGCGCTCTAATATTTAATGGACGAGAATGTTACGCCCATTTATGCTACACAACTTCGGCGAAAACGCCCCGATCTAGTAGTTTGGGCAGTGGGCGAAATTGGTACACCCCCAAAAAGCACTCTCGATCCGGAGATTAATGCTTGGCGTTATTACGATCGCCACCGGGAAGAAATCGCTCGCATTATTGTTTCTCATCAAACCGATGATTAAATGGATTAAGTTTAAGAAAACCAGTTTTCGATTGCCAAGTCTTGAAAGTTTGCATAATCAGCAACATTTCGTGTCACCAGAATCAGATTATTGACTTTAGCGATCGCTGCAATTTGCCCATCAGCATAAGACGGTGTAAGCCCGAGGGGGATGAGTCTTGCTCGTTCTTTAGCGAACCACTCAGCGGCTTCTTGGGTGTAGGGCAAAATCGGTAATTTTACTTTCACTTCTTCCTGAAGATAAGCTTCGATCGCACTGCGACGCTTAGAATCTGGCATTCGATAACAGCCCAGCAGAACTTCATGCCAAACGATCGAGGCGATCGCAACTGTGGATTTTGCCTCAATTAGTTTAGTCATCACATTCGCATTCGGAACAGGACGAACAGGTTCGGAGATAATGTTGGTATCGAGTAAATAACGCAGCGTCATTCAAAGATGACCTCGCGTCCTGCAAAAGTTCGATCGCGAACTTCTCCCCAAATTTCATCAGGATTTAAACCCTGTTCGTGCAGTTGATATTTTTCACGAAATGCACTGAGAGATTCTCCAAAGCTAAGTTCGAGATTCTGTGGCTGTTTGCGGCGTTGAATGTATTCGCGCAAGGCGATTTCAACTAGAGTCTCGAACTCAATTTCTCCCTCAAGTTCGATCGCCTCTTGCAGCAGTGCCGTATCCACATTCAGGCTCGTCACCATTGGCTTTCCTCTTTTAAGGGTTATTTTATTATAGTTGTGATGTCTCGCTCAGAAACCGGGTTTTTGCCCAGAAGACGCATGACTGTGTAGAAACCAAAAAAAACCCGGTTTCTTTGATTGTGACGCGCGGGCAACTCCCCACCCAGGGAAAATTCCTGTCACAATAAAATGAATCCTACCGAGAGACAAAGGGCATGACGCGAGAGGAAGCAGTGCGGCGAATTGACCGAGCAGCCGAGGAAAAATTGACCCAACTGGATTTGTCGGGGCTGGACTTGGAGGAATTGCCGCCGGAGATTGGCAAGTGCACGCAGCTTGAGACGTTGGTGTTGGGGAAGTGGGATGAGGAGAAAGAGGAATTGCTTGGGAATAAGCTAACTGAGTTTCCTGATGCTGTTCTTCAATTAACCAACTTAAAAATACTTAACCTCAGTAACAATGAGATTACCTCCATCCCAGATGCGATCGGAAAACTGTCGAATCTGACACAGCTTGACCTCAGTAACAATCAGATTACATACATCCCAGAAGTCATCGGAAAACTGTCGAACCTGACAGAGCTTTACCTCTTTAACAATCAGATTACATACATCCCAGAAGTCATCGGAAAACTGTCGAATCTGAGAGGGCTTTTCCTCAGTAGAAATCAGATTACATCCATCCCAGAAGTCATCGCTCAACTGTCGAATCTGACACAGTTTGATCTTGGTGCCAATCAGATTACATCCTTCCCAGAAGTCATCGCTCAACTGTCGAATCTGACACAGCTTGATCTCGGTGCCAATCAGATTACATCCATCCCAGAAGTCATCGCTCAACTGTCGAATCTGACACAGCTTTACCTCAGTGAAAATCAGATTACATCCATCCCAGAAATCATCGACCAACTGTCGAATCTGACACAGCTTTTTCTCAGTTACAATCAGATTACATCCATCCCAGAAGCCATCGCTCAACTGTCGAATTTGACACAGCTTGACCTCAGTTACAATCAGATTACATTCATCCCAGAAGTCATCGGCAAACTGTCGAATTTGACACAGCTTTACCTCAGTAATAATCAGATTACATCCATCCCAGAAGTCATCGGCAAACTGTCGAATCTGACATATATTCACCTGACTAACAATCAGATTACATTCATCCCAGAAGTCATCGACCAACAGTCGAATCTGACATGGCTTCTTCTCAGTGACAATCAGATTACATCCATCCCAGAAGTCATCGGCAAACTGTCGAATCTGACACACATTGACCTCTCTAATAATCAGATTACATTCATCCCAGAAGTCATCGGCAAACTGTCGAATCTGACATGGCTTCTTCTCAGTGACAATCAGATTACATCCATCCCAGAAGTCATCGGCAAACTATCGAATCTGACATGGCTTCTTCTCAGTGACAATCAGATTACATCCATCCCAGAAGTCATCGGCAAACTGTCGAATCTGACAC
>NZ_JAUBTB010000058.1:38558-49302 GCF_036704965.1 Microcoleus sp. F10-B2
TCTGACATGGCTTCTTCTCAGTGACAATCAGATTACATCCATCCCAGAAGTCATCGGCAAACTGTCGAATCTGACACGGCTTCTTCTCAGTAACAATCAGATTACCAAAATCCCAGAGGAGATCGGCAAACTGTCGAATCTGACAGAACTTGGCCTCTTTAACAATCAGATTGAAAAGATTCCTGAAAGTTTGGAAACACTGCCAAAACTTGAAAAACTCAACCTCCGCCACAATCCCCTGCCCATTTCTCCAGAAGTTCTCGGCGACAAAGAAGCCCCCGGTACTCCCGCTGACATCTTCAACTACCTCCGCCAACTCCGCAGTGGCGAAGTTCTGCCCCTCAACGAAGCCAAAGTCCTCCTCGTCGGGCAAGGCAGCGTCGGCAAAACCTGCCTGATCAACCGCCTCATCCACAACAAATACAACCCCAACGATCCCCAAACCGACGGACTCAACATCACAGACTGGAAAATTACAGTCAATACCAAACCAGTCAAACTCAACGTCTGGGACTTCGGCGGACAAGAAATCTACCACGCCACCCACCAATTTTTCCTTACCAAACGCAGCCTCTACCTCCTCGTGTGCAACTGCCGCACCAGCGAAGACGAAAACCGCCTCGAATACTGGCTGAAACTGATCGAAAGCTTCGGCGACGCATCCCCCGTGATCCTCGTCGGCAACAAGTGCGACGAACAACCCCTGGATCTCAACCGCAAAGCCTTGCGCGACAAATATCCCAACATCAAAGCGATTGTCGAAACCTCCTGCGAAAGCGGAACCGGCATCGACGAACTCCGCAGCGCCATCCACACCGAAATCTCCCAACTCAAAGAAGTCTACGATCTTTTGCCGCTAAGCTGGTTCCAAGTCAAGCAGCGCCTGGAAAACCTCGACAAAGACATCATCAGCATCAGCGAATACGCCACCATCTGCGCCAAAGAAAACATCTTTGAAGAAACCGACCAAACCCAACTGATCGGACTGCTGCACAACCTGGGCATTGTCCTCAACTTCCGCGAACACCCGATCCTGCAATCCACCAACATCCTCAATCCCCACTGGGTGACAGAAGGCATCTATGCCCTCCTCAGCGACGACGCACTCAAAGTCAAAACCAAAGGTATTCTCACCTACGCCGACCTCAGCCGCATCCTCGACTCAAATAAATATCCCAGGGACCGCTACCACTGCCTCACCGGGTTGATGGAGGAATTTGAACTCTGCTTCCCCGTCAGCCATTGTCCCGCGCCGACTTTCCTCATCCCCGGCATCTTGCCCAAAGAACAACCGCAAAACACCGAACTCCAAGGCGACACCCTGGAATTTCAATATCACTACCGCATCCTCCCCGACAGCATCCTCTCGCGCTTCATTGTCCTCACCCACGAGAAAATCCACAACTGCACCCACTGGCGGACGGGGGTTATGCTGGAGTACAGGGAAGGCGCTGAGGTGTACAACATCGCCCGGATCAAATCTGACCCGGAAGATGAAAAAATCTTTATTGCCGTTAGCGGGCGGGAATCGACGCGGCGTTCTTTCCTCAGCATGATTCGCGATACCTTTACCAAAATCCACAACTCTTTTGCCAATCTGGAAATCAGTCAATGGGTGCCGGTTCCGGGTTATCCGGATGCCGATCCGCTGGATTATGATGAATTGCTAGGGCTGGAGGATATGGGCGAGAATACAGTGCGCGTCGGCAAACTTAAACTCAAACTCGATTTGCGGCAGTTGCTGGATGGGTATGAGTCGATCGAACTTCGTCGCAGAAACCAAATGGGCGATCGAGAAATGGGAAAATACGGAAGAGAATATGACGACCTTGTAGATATCGCTAAACTAGCTGTTAGTAGACCAATTATTAATAAAGCCGAAGCAAAAATGACTCAAAATTCTTCTGAAACCAACAACTTTCAAGGTGCTTTTCAAGGTGCTAACTTCTCCGGCAATATCGGTGGTTCGTCGAACAGTGCCGAAGTTGCTGGCAATCAATCCCTGCAAAACAATAACACCAATACCGCCGAACTTTTAAAACTGATTTCCTCGATGCGTGAAACCGCCGATCAGTTTCCCGAAGACATCCGCGAGGGGATAATTATCGATATTGAAGATGTCGAAGCCGAAATCAAGAAACCGGAAAACCAATGGAATAAAACTCGATTAAAGAAAAGCTTAACAGCTCTTGTAGCGGCGGGTACTGCGATCGCAATTCCGATCGCAGGCATGACTGATTTTGCTAATACGGCGATCGATGTCGGTCAAAAGCTGGGTATCGAACTCAAGCTACCGTCAGGACGCTAAATCATTTAAAATTAAGGTGATTGTGGCGATTATCGCCCCAATCATTCCCCAAACCTCGGTGTTGCCATGCGGAAAATTATACTATTCATTGCATCTAGTTTGGACGGTTATATCGCCCGATCGAATGGCGATATTGACTGGCTGTTTACCGACCAAAATTACGGTTATAATAAATTCTTAGATAGCATCGATACGGTTCTCATGGGTCGAAAGACTTACGAACAAGTTCTAACTTTTGGCGAGTATCCGTACCAGGAAAAAAAAAGTTATGTTTTTACGAAAAATCTAGATTTTCAAGCCACTTCTGATGTCGAAGTGGTAACAGATTTAGAGAATTTTGTCAATGATTTGCGATTGCTTGACGGCAAGAATATTTGGTTGGTGGGAGGTGCTCTGCTGATTCGCGATTTCCTGAATCAAAATTTTGTCAACGAAGTGATTCTCTCGGTTCATCCGCTTATTTTAGGCGAGGGAATTCCTTTATTTGTTAATCCCATAAATACTACAGCTTTGCAGTTAACTGGATGTCTGACATATAGTTCGGGTATGGTTCAGCTATCTTATGATGTCGCGACTTGAGGGCGCGCCCAATGGCTAAGTCGCTGGCAAAAATAGAGCCAGTTGGTTATCAAAAAAGGTAAGATAGGACTTAGTAAGTTACCGATCGATATATTATGTCTGCCAGAGATGTTTTTCATGAAGTTGTCAAAACAGCTTTACAAAAAGAAGGCTGGCATATTACCCACGATCCTTTTCCGATTAGTGTGGGCGGTGTAGATATGTCGATCGATCTGGGAGCAGAAAGGCTGATTGCCGCAGAAAGGAAAGGCGAAAAAATTGCCGTTGAGGTCAAAAGTTTTTTGGCAAAATCGTCGCCAATCTCGGAATTTCACAGAGCATTGGGGCAGTTCATTAATTATCGAGCCGCACTAAAAGAAAAAGCACCCGATCGCATTTTGTACTTGGCTGTGCCGTTAATAATTTATGAAGAATTCTTTCAACTAGATTTCCCGAAAGCAAGGATCGAGGAAAACCAGGTAAAAATGATTGTTTATGATACAGCAGCGGAGGTTATTGTAGAATGGAAAAATTAAGCAAATATCGGCAAATTGTGCAGCAAATGTTACTGGAGTACGGCAAGCGCAAACCTGCTCACGGAGACATTGAAGTTGAGACGATTCTTGATACAGAACGAGATCATTACCAAATCTTCTATGTGGGCTGGGACAAGCAGACTAGGGTGCATCACTGTAGCATTCACATTGATATCAAGGGCGGGAAAATTTGGCTTCAATGGAATGCCACTGAAGATGATATTGCTGAAGATTTAGTAATAGCCGGAGTTCCAAAAGAGGATATTGTTTGGGGGTTTCAGCCGCCCTTTATGCGGAAGTATACGGGTTATGCAGTGGAATAGATAGCGGATGATGAAATGTGTTTGCTGCTTGTTGTTATTGATATCTTTTTTCTGGGCGCTTCCTGCTGAGGCATCTGTATGCCGCAATTATCGAGGAAGCGAGATTTGCATTGTCGATATCAAACGCAGTGCAAAAAATTATTGGGAATACAGGGTAATTCTGAGTGTTGATGGAGTGAAAAAGCCTCTAGAAGTCTACAATTGCCGCGATCGCACTACAGTTAAGAAAGATGGAACTGTTTTGGCGTTTGGACAAAACAACCCTGGTGAAATCGTCTGCGGTTTTTTTAATCAGAAATAAGTAAATGAAGTTATTGTAAGGTGCGCTTCGGGCTGAATGTGGCTACCACAAACTCAAGAATTTTTCCCGAAGCGCAGCCTACGTTAGAATTTGCCGTCTACTGCTGAAACGCAGCGTTCGCAAATTAGCGGATGTTCGATCGACTCTCCGACGTGAGTAGAGTAGTTCCAGCAACGATCGCACTTTTCCCCGTCTGCTTTCACTACACCAATCGCCAACTCAGGAGACTGATAACTGTACGGCAATTCTTGCAGAATTGCATTCGATTCTACCAGTTCCACTTCCGAAGTAATGAACAAATACCGCAGTTCGTCTACACCCTTGCCGGTCATTGTAGAATCGTGCGTTACAACTATTTCAGCAGTAATTTCTGGTTTGGGTTCGATCGCAACTAATTCTGCTTGCGGGATTTGAGGTGTTTCTACAAACACTTTTTCGGCTGGGGCTGTTTGTGCGATCGCCTGTGTTTCCACAAGCACAAGCGCTGTATCTAATGCCGGTGCGAGGACGATCGCTTTTGTTTCTGCAAGTACAAGCGCTGTACTCCGGCCCACCACATCTGCTGTCAGGAAATCAATTTGTTCTGCAATTTCTTGACGGTTGGCGGCAAACAACAAGTGACGGAAAGCAAACCAGATTGTAAATAAGATGCCGATGACTTCCAATAGGCCTCCCAACACCGGAATCTGATTCATCGTATCCAAAATCGCCAGCGTTACTCGGCCCGTTACTAACACAGAGGCTAACAGCCCAAGTGTTACCAAAACTTTTTGGTATTCTGTAAAAAAGTTGCCCGCGTATTCAGGCAGATCCGCCACAAACTGGGCGCTTCGATCTAAGATTTGCTGCCAATCTAAAGCCGACGGTTCAGGGGCAGAATACTGTACGATCTCAGAAGATCGATCGCCCTTTTCTCCGATCGTTTCCGCCTCAACATAAACTGTGTTTTCTGTCAAGACTTTCGCAACTTTTGCCGCTTGTTCTTCCTGTTTATCTTGTGCTGCTTTTGCTTTTTCCTCTGCGGCTAACTCAATGACTGAATTTTGCGATCGCACATAATCCACCAATTCTTCGCTGCTGGGATTCAAAGCTTGCAATTGCTGCCTTTTTTCAACATCGGGAACGTACAATAAAACCTTAGCTTCCAAAGAAGAACCGATCGCTTTTTCCATCCGGGCTTTTTCCAAAACCTTGTTAACTTCGCCGCGCACTTGTCGCAAATACTGCCAGCGCGCAGCTAATTCGGGATTGTGCCATGAAGCATCAATTTGCACCCAGCCGGCTTCAAATACTGACTTGTAAGGAGTCGGATAGGGAAGGTACTGCCAAATATCCTCAGCCATGTGACACAAAACAGGTGCGATCGCCCTTGCTAAATTCTCCACAGCAATGGCAATCACCGTCTGACAACTGCGACGGCGACGGGTATCTGTCGCGCTGATGTAAAGTCGGTCTTTGGCAATATCCAAGTAAAAATTCGACAAATCCACCGTGCAGAAATTCTGCACAGTTTGGAAAAATCGGGAAAATTGGAAGCTTTCAAAAGCATCTTGGACTTCCGCAAAAACTTCGGTCATTCTGTGCAGCATATAGCGGTCGAGTTCCGGCAATTCCTCGTAAGCAACGGCATCTTTCGCCGGATCGAAGTCGTGCAAATTACCCAGCAAAAACTTAGCTGTATTGCGAATTTTGCGGTAAACATCCGATTGCTGTTTGAGAATGTTTTTTCCCAAAGGCACATCGGCAGAGTAGTCTACCGAAGACACCCACAACCGCAAAACATCGGCTCCATATTCTTTAATTACGACTGCCGGATCGACGACATTGCCTTCAGATTTGCTCTGCTTCCGGCCTTTTTCATCGAGCACAAAACCGTGAGTCAAAACAGTTTTGTAAGGAGCAACGCCGTTAGTTGCTACACTGGTCAGCAAGCTGGATTGAAACCAGCCGCGGTGTTGGTCTGAACCTTCCAAATAGATATCAGCAGGATAGTTTAATTCCGATCGACCTTTGGCAACTGCGGCCCAGGAAGAACCCGAGTCAAACCACACATCCATCGTGTCGGTTCCCTTGCGGTAAGTGCGGCCGTTATTGCGGTAAGATTCCGGCAGCAATTCGGCGATCGACAATTCCCACCAAGCATCAGAACCCTTCTCGGCAAAGATGGCTTGCACGTGGGCGATCGTTTCTTCATTTAACAGCGGTTCGTTGGTTTCTTCGTCGTAGAATACGGGAATCGGAACGCCCCAAGTCCGCTGGCGAGAAATACACCAATCCGATCGATCGCTAACCATTGCAGTAATCCGATTTTCCCCTTGCGCGGGAATCCAATTCACATCGGCGATCGCTTTTAAGGCTTCATCTCGGAACCCTTCAACTGATGCAAACCACTGTTCCGTCGCCCGAAAAATGGTCGGCTTTTTCGTGCGCCAATCGTAAGGATAAGAGTGAGCGTAACTTTCCTCTTTAATCAAACAATTTGCTTCGGCAAGGGCATCAATCACTGCGGCATTGCCGTTTCCGAGGACATTTAAACCTGCAAACTGTCCGGCTTCTGCGGTGAAATTTCCGTTCTCGTCTACGGGCGTTAAAACTGGCAAACCGCAGCGTTTTCCTACTATAAAGTCTTCTTGTCCGTGTCCCGGTGCGGTGTGCACTAATCCCGTCCCGGAATCAGCGGTAATGTAGTCGCCGCCGGCAACGATCGGACTTTCGCGATCGAACAGCGGGTGTTTGTAGATGCAGCCTTCTAATTCTTTGCCTTTGAACGTGGCGAGTATTTTTAATTCAGTCTTAAAAGTTGCCGACAGCCGATCGACCGCATCGACAGCTACTAACATAAATTGTTGTGCGATGTGGGAATTTGCCGGCGGTTCCACCACCGCATAAGTCAGTTCGGGATTGACTGCGATCGCCAAGTTTGCCGGAATCGTCCAGGGGGTAGTCGTCCAAATCGCCGCCCAGAGGCTCGGCATATAGCGCTTGAGCTTCGTTTGCAGGGTTTTCGACAGTTTTTTCACGTGGAAGCCAACGTAGATGCTGCGCGACGTGTGGCCTTCGGGATATTCCAATTCCGCTTCGGCGAGGGCTGTTTTCGAGCTCGGGCTCCAGTGAACGGGTTTGAAGCCGCGGTAGATGTAGCCTTTGAGAACCATTTGACCGAAAACGCCGATTTGGGCGGCTTCGTATTCGGGCTTCAGGGTTAAATACGGGTGTTCCCAGTCGCCCCAAACGCCGTAGCGCTGGAAGGATTCGCGCTGCTGTTCCATTGTTTGCTGGGCGAAGGCGGCGGCTTTGCGGCGGAGTTCGATCGGGGTAAGATTGAGCCGCTCCTCCGATTTCATGTTCTGCAATACTTTAAGTTCGATCGGCAATCCATGACAATCCCAACCGGGCACGTAGCGGACTTTTTTGCCGCGCAGCATTTGGTAGCGGTTGATAAAGTCTTTGAGGATTTTGTTGAGGGCGTGACCGATGTGCAGTTGTCCGTTGGCGTAGGGGGGGCCGTCGTGCAGGATGAACAAGTCGCCTGGGTTATTTTCCGAGAGGCGATCGTAGATTTCTCGATCGGCCCAAAATTGTTGCAGTTCTGGTTCCCGTTTGACGGCGTTGGCGCGCATATCAAACTTGGTTTTGGGCAGATTTACGGTGTCTTTGTAAGATTTAGCTTCCATTTTTGACAAACTTTTTATGTAGTTAGTTGTTAGTAGTTAGCGGTTATTTGAGAGAGGATATCAAGTCCGGTTAAATAATCATAATTAAGTTAATAGTGATAATTTTAGTCCTCTCTCGTCCTTGAAGGGCTGACAACCAGATATTCTAGTATAGGCGATCGACCGCACATTAGATCGAACCAAATCCGTAGGGCGATCTCTCTTCTCCCTCCTGGGCGCCCTCTGCGCCCTCTGCGGTTAAATCATTCATAAACCCAGGTGGCGCTACTCAGTCAGCCAACTGAACATTTCACCGACGGTGAGATTGAAGGATTCGGCAAAGGTTGGAACGGGGATGCGATCGCCCGGTTCTTCAAAAAATGCTATGGTGCGATCGGCAAAATAGACAAATACCAGTTCTTCTTCCGGGTCAATCAGCCAGCCCATCTGAGTCCCGTGGGCGAGACTGTGGAGAATGTTGCGGACGACTTTAGTTTGACTTTGATCGGGGGAAAGAATTTCAATAGTCCAGTCGGGGGCGAGGGCGAAAGTGTTGGCTACTTCGCCGTTTTCGTCGCGGGGAATGCGTTCCCAGGTAAAGACTGCAAGATCGGGTACTGTCGATCGACCGCCAAAGGTACAGCGCAATTCTGGATAAGCGCGGGCGATGCGTTGCGGTTTGAGTACCCGGTTGATGTCCGCACCCAAATCGCTTTGAATTGTGCTGTGTTTTCCTTGGGGCATAGGTTTTTGGATAATTTGACCGTCGATGAATTCGCTGGCGGGTTTTGTTTCCGGTAATTGGAGAAATTCATTGAGAGTCAAAGATTTGGCCGGGGTTTGAACCATTGTTTTTATTCAGTTTAAGTTTGATTTGTATTAGTTGAGCGATGGTGCATTTGATTTATACTCACATCTTGCACCATTTTCAATAACAGGCTTTCCGGCCTGTTCCACAAAAAAGCATAAATTTGCTTGTGGGATTCTCCGCGAAAGAAAACACACCCCAGTCCTTCAAAGAAACTCAAGTGCGATCGCGGTTGAACTCGTTTGACGGCGAGTCCGACAGGGATTGAAATCCCTGTCTCATAGCGCAAGTCCTATGCAAGAGGACTGAGGAGGTTGATTAACGTGCAATGCGAAACTCAACATCGAGTTAAATTGAGACTTGCAGTCGGTTTTATGCGAAACTCAACATCGAATTGAATTGACACTTGCAGTCGGTTTTAACCGACTTTCGCTATGAGACAGGGAATTCATTCCCTGTCGGACTGTAGCAAGTGAAAACCCCTCATAGAAATACTCCCAACCCGCGGCTAAAGGCATTTCCCATGCGATCGCACAATGACGCGGCCGGCACTCCCTGTCCTTCCTGTTCCCATTTTTCCACGAGTTGGCGGCCTAGGGGCGTGAGGCGAAAACTGTCGGTAATCCCTTGTCCGTCTACTTCCCGCCGCAAAACGCCGACTTGAATCAGCCAGAGTAGGGAGTTTTCGGCTACGAGTTCGGATACGGGCGATCGCGTGTAGCCGCTTTCGACACCGGAATTTGAGGCGATCGCACTTAGGAAAACGCTGTTATCGCGGATGGTCTGGAAGAAGTGTAATTGAAAAGGGCTGCACCGGACGGCGCGATCGGCTCTTTTTACGGTGCGGCTGGGATAACTAATAGATTTAAACGCTTCGGATGGGATAAAAGCCATGGAGAGAACTTTTGACTAGGTACTATATTTTTAATTGTTACAGATTTAGAGTCTAAGTGGAGTTATGAAAATTATACAAAAAATCAGACAGGCGTTGAACAGAAATAAATATTTTTAGGCATCAACTTTTCTGAGTTCATAACTGTGTGAGGCTGCTGCATTTCCAATCGCCCGGTTGAGAGAAACCCTTGCAGGTAGCTTGATAGAGGAAGTAGACTAGGCTTAACGAAAATAGAGATGAAGAAAGATTATGCCTTTACCAAAAGTGCCTAAAAAATTCTTGCCTAAGTTAACCTCAGTTTTCTTATTCTTATACGTTGCGGCGACACTACCGTTGCTTACCAATCGCTTCACCTCCTTTGCTTATATTGTTCAAGCGAGTGGGCAGAAGGCCCAAAATGCAGGAGGTGAAGCGACAGAGAGTTATAGGCAAGCTATTCAACCTAATCCTTGGGATGCGAGCATTTACCAATTTCTAGGCTCACAATTGAGTAATCAAGGTAAAGTTGATGAGGCGATCGCAGCTTACCGCCAATCTATCCAACTTGAACCCAAATATTACTCTGCTTATGAAGAATTAGGTAAAGCACTGATTAAGCAGGGGAAATATGATGAAGCGATCGCAACTTACCGCCAAGCCATCAAAGTTTTCCCTCAGTGGACTTGGGCTTACAACGAACTTGGCAAAGCGCTTGATAATAGGTGGAAATATGATGAAGCGATCGCAGCTTACCGCCAAGCTATCCAGATATATCCCAATTATGCCGAAGCTTACTACAATTTGGGTAATACGCTGTCCTACCAAGGCAAGCAAGAAGAAGCGATCGCAGCTTATCGCCAAGCCATCCAAATATATCCCAATTATGGCGAAGCTTACAGCAGTTTAGGTTGGTTTTTACAGCAAGAAGGGAGATTAGATGAGGCGATCGCAGCCTATCGCCAAGCGGTAAAAATCTACCCTAAATATGCTACGGTTTACGTTAATCTAGGCAATGCGCTCAAAGATGTGGGAAAACAGCAAGAAGCGATCGCGGCATGGCACAAAGCGATAGAAATCGGTGACAAAGATCCCGCCGCCGCTGGTTACGCAAATCTAGCTAATCTATTTAATGAGCAGAACAAATTAAATGAAGCTGTCACCACTTACCGAAAGGCCATTGAAATCGAACCATCTCAAAAAGATCGTGCTTTTTTTTATAGAAGAATAGGCTATATTCTGAGCAAGCTAAACAAGCTATATGAGGCCCTAATCGCTTATAAAAAGGTGATTGAACTCGAACCAGAGGGGGAGCATCCCGGTTTTGCAAAAACCTCAAATGGCTAAGAGGTCGTTGAGGTAAGCACAACGAAGTTTTAGCATTTG
>NZ_JAUBTB010000059.1:0-48482 GCF_036704965.1 Microcoleus sp. F10-B2
CATAATATTGCTTTTAAATGTGTGTGATTTTTGACGCTCGGAGGACAACTTCATCATACCCTAGTTCAGCAACGCCGCTTCATTAAAGGAGAGTCATACGAAGTTGAACCTTTTTTTAGGTGAAGCAAAACCCAATCTTTTATTGCACTAATATACCATACTAAGCTGTCGCGCATTTAAATTGTATATTCAGGGCGGGCGGGACGCCCACCCCACAAGACTTTTATTTTTGTTTACTGACAATTTAAATGCCGCAACAGCTTATTGAGATAAAAATTTGCAACTTTTAAAAAGTTTTCATGGCTTCATAACAAAGAAAACTAAAGCCGTCAAGCGCAGGAGGAGGCTCTAACCCCTAATCTTTTGTAGTTCTTGTTGGAGAGTATTCTTGACACGATCGTACTCAGCCTCGATTTGAGCCAATAGGGGTGAGGCTCGATCGAGTTCACCAGAGGTACTCATCACTTCTAACGTGCCACAAAGCTGGGCCAGATGGGGCGCGCTTAGGTTCGCGCTACTGCCTTTGAGGGTATGAGCAGCTCGGTTTAGGGCTTGAGTATCCGCTTGGACGATCGCTAATTTCATAGCTTGCAGCAACTTTACGGCTTCCTCAAAGTAGCAGTTCGCCAGCAAGCTCAAAATCTTGGTTGAATCTCGATCGTCGATGCTGCTGCAGAAGGCTTGCAGTTCTGTGAGGTTAACCGCTGGTACATCAATTTCTGGCTGGTGGCTATCTGATTCCTCCTTTTGGACCTGCTGCTGTTCCTGGTTGGGTTGACACTGACTCAGCGCTTGGATCAGAGCCTCTACTCGAATCGGTTTACTGATATAGTCATTCATGCCAGCATCAAGACAAAGCTGGCGATCGCCCTGCATGGCATTCGCCGTCATGGCAATAATCCAAGGACGAGCATCAGCAGGCCACTCGTCACTAATACGACGGCTGGCTTCTAATCCGTCCATCTCTGGCATTTGTACATCCATCAGCACTACATCATAAGGCTGGCGGTGCAGGGCTTCCAAGACTTCTAATCCATTGGCAGCAATATCGGCCCGGTATCCCAAACGCTCTAACAGCAGCAGTGCCACCTTCTGGTTCACCAGATGATCCTCTGCTAACAGAATTCGCAGTGGAAGTCTCTGGGCGAGTTTAATATCATCCTGAACAGAGCTAGGGGGCCGCTGTTGAACTTTTGTCGGTTGAGCTTGCAGCACCTGGGTCAGGACTTCATAAAGTTGGGATTGTTTTATGGGTTTGCTTAAACAAGCCGCAAAGTGGCTGGAAAGTGCTGAAGAACTCACTTCTGGTTTGCCCATTGAAGTCAGCATCACCAGGGGTAAACGGTGGCACTTAGGATGCTGGTGGATGGCTGAGGCGAGTGTCAGGCCGTCCATTTGTGGCATTTGCATATCTAAAATAGCGACATCAAACGTTTCTCCATTCTCAAGCCAGTTGAGCGCTTCCACCGCCGATTGGGCAGCGCGAATCTGCATCCCCCAAGTCTGGGCTTGCAACGTCAGAATTTGTCGGTTAGTGGGCAGGTCATCCACGATTAATAAATGCTTGCCAGATAGTTCTGGTAGCATTTCAATCGGTTCGGCTAACTCAGTAGCAACAGAGGAGGCCACAATCGTGAAATAGAAGGTGGAACCCATTGTGACTCGATGAGGCTTAACGGCTTGCCATTTTGGTGAAGGGGTTCCTCCCACGTGGCCGGAACTCTCAACCCACATCATGCCGTTCATCGTTTCACTAAGTCGCTTACTAATTGCCAAACCTAAACCAGTCCCTCCATACTGCCGAGTCGTCGAAGCATCTACTTGGCTAAAAGACTTGAACAGTCGATCGAGGCGGTTGGCTGGAATGCCAATGCCTGTGTCTTGAATGGCAAACTGGATTTCATACAAGCTTTCTGACTCAGAAACCGCTTCGTCAGAATCAACAGCAGAGGCTTGCACCGAAATGGTAACTTCCCCAGTTTCGGTAAACTTAATCGCATTGTTGAGCAAGTTAACTAGAATCTGACGGAGACGGGTGACATCACCCAAAATGAAATTAGGAGTCTGAGGGAGGATCAGGTAGCCTAGCTCAATCCCCTTCTCATCTGCTTTAACTGCAAGTTGGTCGATCGCACCTTCTATGCAATCTCTCAAGTTCAAGGGATACATTTCTAGCTCTAGCTTGCCCGACTCAATTTTGGAGAAGTCAAGGATGTCGTTGATGATACTTAGGAGGGTATCCCCACTATTGCGAATCGTCTCGATAAAGTCTCGCTGTTGAGCCTTGAGTTCTGTATCGAGCAGCAGTCCGGTCATACCGATAACCGCATTCATGGGAGTGCGAATTTCATGGCTCATCATCGCCAGAAACTCACTTTTAGCTCGGCTGGCAGCTTCAGCTTCCCGTCTAGTTTGCTCCAGGGCAAAGTTTTTCAGAGTTAATTCTTCTCGCTGTCGAGTTTCTTGCTCTAATAATTTGGCTTGAGCTAGGGCAATTCCTACTTGAGCTGCGACTGATTCTAGCAACTCGATTTGATCGGCAGTCCAATGACGGTAGCGATCGCACTGGTACAGACAAATGGCACCATTCGGTTCTCCTTGGTAAGAAGTTCGCACTGCTAATGTCGATCTCAATTTGAGACTGGTAAAAATTGAATGAGCACAGGTGAGCAATGATTCGCAATAGACATCCGGGGAGGCGATGGCTTCATCCCCAGCCATCAACTGTTTTGTATATGCAGGACTGACCGCCAGAATGTCATGCTCCCCGCTGGGTGCATATCCCACTGCTAGATACTCTGCAACGACAGGAAACTGAGGCAGTGGATTGTCCTGGTACGTGCTAATTAAGCAGCGACTGACCCCAAAAGCTTGCCCAATTTGAAGAGCAGCAGTTTCAAATATCTGCTGAGCATTGAGGCTTTGACGAATTTCTTGGGTAATTTGCTTCAGCAGTAGGGCTTTTTGCAACTGTCGCTGTAGCGCTTGTTCTGCCTGCTTGCGATCGGTAATATCCTTCATGAAGCAGTGATGCCCCACAAAGACATTTTGCTCGTCATAAGCAGAGACCATCACCAGTTGTTTATAGAAGCTGGAGCCATTTTTTCGCATTCCCCTAGCCTCAACCTCGACTCTGCCATCTCTCAACATCTGCTGATAAGCAGCCACCATTCTTCCAACATCTTCAGGATGAACAGTTTTTTGCCACTCAATCCCTAGCATTTCCTCCGGCTGATAGCCACTGGTGGCAGCATAAGTGCCGTTAACGAAGATATAGCGTCCTTGAGAGTTTAGCCGAGAAATGCCTGCCACGGCATTTTCTAGCGCCGCACTCATTTGTTGCAGTTCCGCTTCGGCTCGTTTGCGATCGCTAATTTCAATCAGAATGCAACCCACTGCTACAGGCTGCTCTGCATCCTTGAAAATGGGGAAATGAGAAGTTAGCCAGTAGCGCTTGGCACCGGTTTGACTGGGTACTTCTGAGCTTATTTCCAAGCTGATGGAAGGTTGTCCTGTAGTTAAAACCTGTTGTAACAGTGCATTTACACCAGGAGCAAATTCCCCCAAAATATCATCGGTTGTCTTGCCTAAGTGAGCCTCCACGGACTGACCGTTAATTTCAGCTAGTGCCTCATTTATTTGTAAAAATCGAAACTGCCGATCGTGGATACACAGCCCTACCCCTGCTAGGGAAGCTCCTTTAAAGAAAGCATTCAATAATTGCTCTCTGGCTTGAATTTCCTGCTCTAAGTTTTTGCGGTTGGTAATATCGCTGTGAGAACCAGTCATGCGGACAACTCTGCCCGCTGCATCCGAAAGCGCTTGCCCTCGAGCCAAAATCCATTTGTAGCTCCCATCCTTGCAAAGCACTCGATGTTCTGTAATATAAAAGGGAGTTTTACGCTGAAAGTGATCTTGAATCGCTTGCATCACCCATCCGATATCGTCGGGATGAACTCGTTTACTCCATTCCTCTAAGTGATTGGGGATTTCACGATCCTGATAGCCCAACATCTCTTTCCAGCGAGCCGACAAGAATACTTCATTGGTATGAATGTTCCAATCCCATACCCCATCATTACTACCGCGTAGGGCGAGTTGCCATCGCTCTTCACTGGCTTGCAGAGCGACTTCTGCCTGATGCCGTTCAATTTCACTATCAATCCACTGAGCCATCAGCTTCAGCAATTCCACATGGGCAGATTTAAAGCTATCTGCACGGGGAGATTGACTAGAAAAGCTGAGGCTACTGTAGACTTTGCCTGCAACTAAAACTCGTGTTCCAATATAAGCTTCCATGCCAAAGGCAAGATAGGCAGGATGGTAACGCCATTTTGAGGTGCCTGTATGTTGGATGGTTAGCGGTTCATCGGTGTCTAAAACTTCACAGCACAAAGTTTGCTTAATATCAAAGACATCACCTGGTTTCAGGACTCCATCGGGCGATCGTGCAACCATCACCTCATAACGGTTATCTTGCACACGAGCCAAGATGCCAAATTCAACCCCAAAGATCTGACATCCCATGTCAATCAAAGCTTGGATGCGCTGCTCAAAATTGAGATTTTGGGTAGCAGTGACTTCATATAAAGCTCGTATCGCCGCCTCTCTTGTTCTTAGTTCAGCTTCGGCTTGTTTACGTCTCTTAATTTCAGCTTTCAGAGAGCGATTGATTTTGGATAATCTTTGCGTTCGTTCTTGAACCCGCTGTTCTAATGTACCGTTAGCGTGTTTAATCTCCCTAAATTTTTGATTTAGCGCGATCGCCATCAATTGAAAATTGCTAGCAAGCTCATTGATTTCAGTAACCGAACTATGTTTCCATTCAAATGTTTTTTCTGAAAGCTTGTTGGGTAAGTCAGTAGTCGCAAGAGCTAAAAAAGATAACGGCTTTACCAGTCGTTCGCTCACCACCGTTGCCAACAAAAATGCCAACATTGTGATGACGAGAAGAATAATCAGATCTATCCTGTAGCGACTTTGTAAATTTTCTACATAGGACTCTGCTGGAATTTCTAAGCGTAATCTCCAGTTCAGCTCAGGGTTAATCGTAAATTCCTGTATATATAGAGAGTTTTTCCAACGGATCATCGGATAGTTGCCCTTGCTAGGAACCCACTGCTGCAAGGTTCCCTCTAAGGTGCGAGTGCTGCCATCTTTTGACTCCTGAACAGAGTTCAAAAGCTTTTGGTCGGATTGATTACTGGCAATGACTCGGTTGTTTGGATCGAGCAATATAATGCGTAGTTGCTGATTGTTTTGCTGGAAAATGTATAGAGCTTGGAGCTTGCTCAATGGTAATGAACCGCGGATCAGACCAAGGAAATTACCCTGAACTTGCAAGGGTACATTCAATCCTACATGAGGTTCGTCCATTAATAAATCTGTGTGGATAGGAGTCATCCAAGGTCTCAACCGCTCTCGAGCCAGGGTAATTAGAGATTTATGTTCGGTGCTTTGTTCAATCAACTGCCGACGGGTTTGATTTAAAGGAGAAGAGGCAGCTAAAACTGTTCCAGATGAATCGGCCACATAAATGTTGTCGAAATCTGGAAACCACTGCTCGATCAGGCTAATGTCTTGTTGCAGTCGATCGGATGATTCAATTGCTCGATCGGCAGCAGTAGTGGATTCAGGTATGAGTAATTTTTCAGCTAATGTATTCAAAGCTAATAGATGGCGCTGATGCCATCTAGATACATCGCTACTGAGAATTTTCCCGTTTGTTTGTAACTCTGTTTGCACATTCGTCTGAATTTGAGCGACCCAGTATCTACCATCAATAACTAATAGGAGCAGTCCTGGAATAAAGACAAAAGCAACTAACAGATGAAAAATAGTTTGTTTTAATGAGAGGGCATGGATCTTCTTTGAACGCTCGACCGGTTTATCAACGGGTGCATAAACAACGATCGAGCTGGCAACTAAGGCATTAAAAATGCCGTTTACTGCTTGTTTGCACGTAACTAGGAGGACTTGAGCCGCATCCATATGCAGCATTTGACCGTAGAAAAGCCAAACGAGAGGCATTCCAATTAAGAACCAGTAAAGCCCATCAAATAAAAGGAGGTTGGGATGTTTGCGCTTGCAAAGAAACCCTACAAACAGAGCCTCAATTACCAAAATAATTGTGGCGTATGGATGATTCCAAAGGACATAAGTATAGCTGCCTGCTATTAGACTGGTCAAACCTCCCCAGCCCCAGCCGAAATAGTAAGTAATAATCAGTATTGCAATACTGCCAAAGAGGAAATCAACCCCAAAGAAAAGAGGCCAACTGAAATAGTTACCCAGAAAACCCGCACCAGTGAGAAGGGCGATCGCACCAAACCATCTTTTATTACGCACTGAGCTAGCCCCTCCCATAAACTTATATAATCGCTAGTTGCTGAATACGACCTGATTCCGATAAAAAAAGCGTTGTAGAGACGCTCTTCTTCTCTACCTGACAGTTTCCATAAAGCTCGTACAACCGATTATTTATGCTTTCAAGCAGCAATCAAGGCTTACTCATGCACGACTCGATCTCTCGCTCAACTTTTAATAAGGAATCATTCCCAATCACGATCTGCCTAGTTGTTATTCTTCTTATTTAACGGTAAAATTCATTAAATGTATGAATTTTGGTACAAAAAGTATTGCGACCTTGGTCTTTGGCTTGATAAAGTGCTGCATCGGCCGCAGTAATTAAAGTTTCTGGGCAGCTCTCTGGGGTAGGAATCACACTGGTAATACCGAAGCTGAGACTAATGAAATGATGCGGAGAACTCTTATGGACTATTGCTAAAGCTTGGATGCCAGCCTGCATTTTCTTAACGATTTGGATAGCTCCCTCAAGCTCTGTGTCGGATAAAATTACTACAAATTCTTCACCTCCATAACGTGCTACTAAATCTCCCGCTCGATTAATACTGCGATTGAGAGCTGCGGCAACTTGCTGCAAACATACATCCCCTGCTTGGTGTCCATAGGTATCATTGTAAGGCTTGAAAAAATCTATATCACACAAAATCAGTGACAAAGGAGCTTGCTGCCTGGTCATGCGTCGCCACTCTTCCTCTAGCTGTTGGTCAAACTGACGGCGATTGGCAATCTGAGTCAAACCGTCAATTGACGCTAGGTATTTTAATTGTCGATTGGCGGCCTCTAGCTGCTTGTAAAGTATGGTTTGTTGCTGTTGCAGGTGGAATTGCTGAATCAAGCGTCGCACTCTCTGTCCCAGAACAGCCCAGTGAATCGGCTTAGTGATATAGTCAGCCGCTCCCGCTGCAAACGCTCGATCGACAGATTCTTTGTCTTCCAAGCTGGTAATCATCAAAATAGGTGGGCGATCGCTCTCACGCACTTCAGATAACTTTTGACAACAAGCAAAACCATCCATAGTGGGCATCACTGCATCTAGCAGGATCAGGTCTGGATGTACTTCCTCATAAGCTGCTAGCCCTGTCAAGCCATCACTAGCTTCCGCCACTCGGTATTGTTCCTTCTGTAAATAAAGTCGAAGTTGCAAACGAATCAAGGGATCGTCATCCACAATGAGAATTAGAGAGAACGGTTCCGTAGATGGGGTAGTCAAAATGGTTGACTCTTCTAATGATTGATACATACGTCATGGTTGTATCTTAAGCTCTGGAAACATTCTAGCCTAGCATATTTTGAGCTTGGGATGGGAAAGCAAAATTTTCTAAATATCTCAGAAATGATACATCAGCCGAGCTTTCGCAACAAAAACCGACGCTGCGTCGGTTTTTGTAAACCAATAACCACAGTCTGCTTAAACAGAGTCTACTTAAAATTTATCGCTTTTTTTCGGAGATATAAAGTCGGGTAACTCGCGCTAATTTTTGTAAGGATCTAATTATTTTTGGGTGCGTCAAACATTTTTTACAACGCCGAGCGAGCTTTGACAAACGATCGCAGCAGAAGGGGCGATCGGATGAAGCTGGAAACCTCAAAAACAGGAAAAGCCACTGATTGGGTATCTAAACAGTACACGGGCTAATAAAAAATGTCATCCTCAATTGTATCTGTAAATCTGGCTTTGCTGAATGCAGGTAGGAATTCAATATTTCCAATAGCTATAATCCTGATTGAGGGTGAGTTTTCTAATTTGATAAAAAAGTTTAAGCATACCGTAAACCAGCAATTCCGATTATTTAATCCAAAATTGGTTATGGTTAAATTAGACTTTGGTTAAAAGTGTTGTAAAGTTTTGGTAAGCGACGAGGAGGGTGCAAATTCATCTATTATATGAATGATTTTCGGATTATTTTTAAGGAAGAGAGTAGTTATAGACCTAGCTTTATAGTGTTGCCGAAGTGACAAAAGAGGGCTCATACCAAGTCCGGCTTTAATACCCGCTTTTATTCTTGAGTCGGCGAAGAGGGACGAAAGTGTGTGTAGGAGCGGTTTCAACCGCCTGGTTTCATCCAGGGGGTTTATAACCCGGACTTGATATCAGTCACGATTCGACTCACTAGGGTGTTAGGGTGCGCGCGGAGCAACTCGTAGCTGCAAATCGGCTTTGCCGCAGGCTGCTGCAAACGGGAAGTCGATCGCGCCGATCGTTCCTTAACATGGTAGATTCAACGATCGGAGAGATGTTTTTCAAAGTAAAGAACTACCCGCTTGCAGTCGATCGACCGATACGCCATGCCAGATTCCGAATTCTCAGATGATTTAAAATGGACGGCTGAAGCCAAGGCTAAGCTAAAAAATATTCCCTATTTTGTCCGGGGACAAGCTCGCGTCCGCATCGAGCAGTTGGCCCGCGAAGCCGAAACCGAAGTCGTCACAGTTGACTTAGTTGAGCAAGCTCGCATCGAGTTTGGGCAATGAAGGATCGAAGTGTACGCTAAAGCTTTAGACTATAAATTGCGTTGTAAGGACAAGGAATTCAAGAAATAGTGCGCAAAATAGTTATAGCTGGCAACTGGAAAATGTACAAAACTAGGGCAGAATCCCTAGAGTTTCTTCAAGGATTCATGTCTTGCCTGACGGAAACCCCAGAGGAACGGGAAGTCGTGCTTTGCGTTCCCTTCACTTCCTTGGCTGTCCTGTCGAAAAATTTGCACGGCAGCCGGATCAGACTCGGTGCTCAGAATGTTCACTGGCAAGAGTCGGGAGCTTTTACTGGGGAAATTTCCGGGCCAATGCTGAGTGAACTTGGTGTCCTTTACGTGATTATCGGCCACAGCGAGCGACGCCAATATTTTGGGGAAACTGACGAAACGGTGAATTTGCGGCTGACAACTGCTCAGAAATACGGTTTAATTCCAATTCTGTGCGTCGGCGAAACAAAGGGACAGCGAGATGCAGGGGAAACTGAAGCTCACATTTTTTCTCAGTTGGAAAAAGATTTGGTTGGTGTTGACCAGCAGAAGCTGGTAATTGCTTACGAACCGATTTGGGCGATTGGCACTGGCGATACTTGCGAAAGTAAGGAAGCTAACCGAGTTATTGGTTTGATCCGCAGTAAATTGACTAATCCTGACGTGCCAATTCAGTACGGCGGCTCTGTTAAACCCGAGAATATTGATGAAGTTATGGCGATGCCTGAGATTGACGGGGTTTTGGTAGGCGGTGCGAGTTTGGAAGCTGCGAGTTTTGGTCGAATTGTCAATTATCAGTAATAGTAATTGCTAATAGGTAATTGCTAATAGGTAAGTGGAACAAGAGCAGCGGGAATTAAACAGCTATCGCCTACAATTGTGATGTGCCGTTCAGTGTTTCTCGGATCGGGAGAATTAACCTATGACTGCGATTGTTAAACCCAAACCCACCTTAGAAGAGTTCCTGAAACTTCCTGAAACTGAACCAGCCTCAGAATTTCTTGACGGAGAAATCATTCAGAAGCCCATGCCACAAGGTGAACACAGCGTCCTTCAAGGTGAACTCTGCAAGACGATCGATCGAGTAACAAAAACTCAGAAAATTGCCCGTGCTTTTCCAGAGTTATACTGCACATTTGGTGGCGCATCAATCGTGCCAGATGTAGCAGTATTCCGATGGGAAAGAATTCCTTTTTTGCCCTCTGGTAGAATTGCTAACCGCTTTGAAATTAATCCAGACTGGTCGATTGAAATTCTCTCCCCAAGTCAAAGTCAAACAAAAGTGCTGAGTAAATTACTTCACTGTTCGCGACACGGAACTGAGTTGGGGTGGTTATTAGACCCAGAAGAAGAGAGTATTTTGGCAGTATTTTCAGGACAAAAAGTAGAACTGTATAAAGGTGCAGCTCTGTTGCCAATCATTGATAAAATTGAATTAGAATTGACTGTTGACACTGTTTTTAGCTGGTTAAGTTTTGGTTGAACAGTCCTGGACGCATTAAGACTCAAAGAAACCGGGTTTTTTACAGAATCTGTGGGTGGCAACGAAATATTGTCGTGAAAAAACCCGGTTTCTGGCTACCCGTGCGTCCAGTCATTCGATTTTAGATTTTAGATTTTAGATTTTAGATTTTGGATTGACTTGCGCGAGATAAATTCTCTTTCTTGAGGATTTTCGATTTTCGATTTTGGATTGATTCCACGGATAAATCACGTGGCGGGTAGCACCTTTGAAAGTCTCGATCAGATATCAAATCCCACGATCGCCATGACAAATAACCCAGAAAAAATTACCATTAGAAATAAAGTTTTCGAGTGGGGAAAACGCACTTATTTAATGGGCGTTTTGAATGTTACCCCTGACAGTTTTAGCGACGGCGGAGATTTCTATACCATAGAATCTGCTTTAGCGCAAGCGGAAAACATGGTAAAATCGGGAGTTGATATTATTGATATTGGCGGTCAATCTACGCGGCCCGGTGCAGCGGAAATATCTTTAGAAGAGGAGATAGATCGCGTTATACCTCTGGTACAAATACTGCGGCAAAAAGCCGAAATTTTTGGCTCAGTTCCTATTTCGGTCGATACTACCAGAGGGCTGGTTGCTAAAGCTGCGGTTGAGGCGGGAGCTGATATAATTAACGATATTTCGGGAGCCACTTTTGACTCGGAAATGCTGTCAACTGTTGCTAAGTTAAAAGTGCCAATAATTTTGATGCACATTCGGGGTACTCCCCAGACGATGCAACAACTCACAGATTATCGGGATTTGATTGGGGAAATTCGGGAATTTTTAGAGAGTAGAATTGCGGCGGCAGTTGCTGCGGGGATTGACAAATCTCAAATAATTATCGACCCCGGTATTGGCTTTGCCAAGACTTACACTCAAAACTTAGAAATTCTGCGAGAGTTGCCAAAGTTGCGTGTTTTAAACTGTCCGATTTTAGTCGGAGTATCGCGAAAAAGTTTCATCGGTCACATTTTGAATCAGCCAGAAGCCAAACAAAGAGTTTGGGGGACAGCGGCGGCTTGCACAGGTGCGATCGCAAATTTAGCAGATATCTTGCGAGTTCACGATGTCAGAGAAATGCACGATGTTTGTCTGGTTGCCGACGCTATCTTCAGGAATCAGTCTTGAGTCGTTGATTGGTCGGTTTGTTGGAGTTCTCCCCCCTGAGGCTGCGGGTCGATATCAGGCATAGAATCCATCAAGTTGTTAAGAGCTTCTGACATATTCTTCGGGTCCATAAACAGAATTTTGGCATTGTCGCTTTCGCCCAATTTTTGTTGAGCTTCTAAGTATTTTTCGGTTACTAAGTAATTCAAAACTTGCTTGCTATTGGGATGAGAGTCTAAAGCTTCAACTAAGAGCCTCATGTACTCCTTAGTGCCGATCGCCTTATTGACCATTGCTTGCCACTCGCTCTTAGTGGCGCGCTCCAATTCCATAGCTTCTTGCACCCTTTTCGGAGGTGTAATGCTTTGAATTTCCACCCGAATTACTTTGACGCCCCAAGTTTCAGTAGCTTCGTCCAACTTCTTGAGTAACTTTTTATTCATGTCATCTCGGGAACCCAAGATGTCTTGCATTGGCAATCGACCAATTTCAGCGCGAAACGTCGTTAAAACTAAGTTGGCGATCGCATTTTCAATTTGATCGATTCCATAATAAGCTTTCTGTAAATTCACAACCCGCCAATACACAACGGCATCGACTTCTAGAGCCACATTATCTCCCGTGATTGCTGACTGAGGTTTAATGTCTAAAACTCTTTCACGGCTTGTGTCCACGCAGACGACTTTTTCGACCAGGGGACTGATAAAGTGGAATCCTGGCTTTAGGGTGCGCTTGTATTGACCCAAACGTTCCACTAAAGCTTCGTCGCCACCGCTGACTATTTTGACGCTGGAGTTAACAGCGTAGCCGAGGATGAGCGCAAAGAGCATGGTAAGAATAGACTGCCCCATTTCTATTTTCCTGCTAAGGTTGACTGAGAATCGATCGGAATTCTACTCTAATTTAACTCAAACTCGGCCACACAGTGCTAAAATATCTCGACTGTTAATAACTAACTATTTCATCTGGTGGCCCCCGATCTGCTCCGACTATTACGGCGCTACTGAAACCCAGGATATCAACAACACGTTTCCACAAAAGACATGAAAAACGATCGAGAGTTTCGCTTGTTCCCACCTTTGAGGTGGATCGCCCCAAGCATTTTGGTGGGTGCAGGAATGTGGAATGCCGCAGCGACCCAACCGGCACAAGCTGAGCCAATCGCCCTGCAACTGGAGCAAAACTTGCAGTCGCAGAACTTGCAGCCACCGCGCCGGGGGCCGGCAGTTCGGGAAGTTATGTCCTACGAAATGAAGGGAGACGAACTCAGGATTTGCAAGCAGCAAGGCAACTCCGAGAAAAAATGCGAAGTTGTAGGTAAAGGCTACACGCTGGGTTTGAGAACTGCCAACGACCTTTACGGTCAAGGAAATATTGTCAATGCCGAAGCTTTGTACCGGCAGCTAATCGCTCGCTATCCCAAACAAGCCGATGCTTATTACAAGTTGGGAACTATGCTGTCGGGCCAAGGTAAAATGAGCGATGCGATCGTTCTATTCCAAAAAGCAATTGAAGTCAACCCGCAGCACGCAAAAGCTCACAACGATTTAGGCGTGGCAATGGCAAGTCAAGGGCAGTTGCCCGAGGCAATTGTTCAGTGGAGACAAGCAGTTAAAATTAACGATGAATATCCCGATGCTTTAAACAATTTAGGAGTCGGTTTGTACCAGCAAGGAGACAAGGAAAACCAAGCGGAGGCAGTAGCCAGCCTCAAAAAAGCTAAGGAGTTATTTATCAAGCAAGGTAGAACTCAAGCTGCTAACAGAGTAGATAAAATTTTGGAGGAAATTAATTCGCAGTCGAGCGACTCCTAAACTCAAGCGCCGATCGCACATTGAAAGAAAAAACATCATTGGCGATCGGCGTTAATCAGCCTTCAGCGGCGGTTAAACAACCCCAAAAACGGGACTCTAAAGCATTTCCCTCAAAACTTGTAAAATCAAATCCCCATCCACCCGATCGCTCACAGCAGCCTCACCCAAGCGCACCGGCAGCACAAACCGCACCTTGCCATCCTGCACCTTTTTATCGAGTTGCAAAGTATGCAAAATTTCCTCAACATCCACACCCGCAGGCAATTTGGCAGGTAAACCCGCTTTTTCAATCAAAGCAGACTGGCGGCGATCGCACTCAGCATCCCACATTCCCAACTCCACAGCCAACCGGCTTGACGCAGCCATGCCGATAGCCACTCCTTCCCCGTGATTGATCGCCTTGTAATTGGTCAAACTTTCCACAGCATGACCGATAGTGTGTCCGTAATTCAAAATCGCCCGCAAACCCGATTCCTTCTCGTCTTTGCTGACCACCTCAGCCTTAGCTTGGCAAGACCTACTCAAAATTTCAGCCAACAAATCCGCCTTCACATAGCGCATTTGATCCAAACGCTTGCAATTCTCCAACTTCCCAAAAAGTTCAGCATCCCAAATCACCCCGTACTTGATGACTTCCGCCATCGCCGAACGAAACTCCCTCGCCGGCAGAGTTTTGAGTACATCCGGGTCAATCAAAACCAAGCGCGGCTGGTGAAAAGCCCCGATTAAATTCTTCCCTAAAGGATGATTGACCCCGGTTTTGCCCCCAATAGAAGCATCAACCATCGCCAGCAGCGAAGTCGGAACCTGCACGACATTAATTCCCCGCAGCCAAGTCGCCGCAGCAAAACCCGTCATATCGCCCACCACCCCGCCGCCCAAAGCCACCATAGTCGAGGAACGTTCTAAACGGTTTGCCAAAGCCGCACCGTAAATTTTCTGCACCGAATTTAAAGTTTTGTACTGTTCTCCCGGTGGTAAAATGCAGCTACTGACTTCCAGACCGGCCGATTCGAGGGCTGCTGTTGCTCTTTCGCCGTACTGCCGAAAAATCGACTGATTCGACACCAGCAGCACTTTTTTGCCCAAACTTAGATCGCCCATCATAGTGCCGAGTTCGTCTAAACCGCCCGATCGCACGCAAATATTGTAAGATTGTGGGCCCAAGTCAACTTTAATTATCGATTGCATATTTATCTAATTTAGATATTAGATTTTAGATTATAGTTCTTATAGGTCTTTTTATTGATTGTTTTGGAGAAACTGCAATGACTCTTAGCGGAGCAATAACTTATTTTGGGATTTTTGGCGGCGCGATCGGCTTGGCGACAGTGCTGATGTTTGGTCTGCGGGCTGTCAAACTCATCTAATTGGCCTGCTTTGTGACTTGGAACTCAGAGATTGAAACCTCTGGTAAAAGTATTAATCGTGCGAAGTCTTTGCGCCCAAAAAATCTCTGATTAAACTTAGAGATTTTGCGCGCAAATGCTTCGGTCGATAGAATCTGAGAGTAAAATTAGCTTAATTAGACTCTTGGCTGACTGACAATTCCTTGACAAACACTAATTAATCTAACCCCAAAGATACTTCTTGGCACACAGCAACAGACCCCGAAAATCTTGTAAAATGAAACGAAAGTAAGTCTGGAAGTTGTTGCGAATCAAAAGAGTAAGACTCCGATAGTCAAATATGTTACTAAATTTACCTAAACCTATTCGTTGCAACAAGCTATAGGTAAAAATTATCACCCTGGCATCTGAATTAATTGGAAGATCCAACTATGTTTGCCATAAAGCGCTCAAATTAAATAACCACAAAGCGACGCTACCAGGAAGTCAAACCAAAGCAGGTACGGGGAGTATTCCCCAGTTTATCCATCCTCAGCCACCGTCGGGTAAGTTCTGTTTAAATATCTGCACCTACTGACACAAGGTCACAATTATTGCGAAGCGGGCGTTTTAACAAGCGCTCTGAGACTATTTGACAAGTAATTAGCTACAATCGAGCTTGTTTAGAAATTTATCCCAAACAAGTAAATCCTGCTACTTGGGCAGCAATACAAAATAACTTAAGATTAGCTTAACAAACTATGAATGCGATCGCCAACTTACCCGATTATCAAATCACAGAGCAATTATACACAGGTACGCGCACCCTTGTCTATCGAGGCATCCGTACCAGCGACCAACAACCCGTCGCCATCAAATTACTGCGAAATGAATACCCCAACTTTAACGAACTCGTTCAATTCCGCAACCAATATACCATTGCCAAAAATCTCGACTTTCCTAGTATTATCAAACCCTTAACCCTAGAAGTTAATGGCAATGGCTATGCCTTAGTCATGGAAGACTTTGGTGGAATTTCCCTATCTGATTATCTCCAAACAGCCACGGATGAAAAGTCCCAATATCAATATTTACCTTTAGGTGAATTTCTCCAGATATCTCTTAAAATAACAGAAACTTTGCACTACTTATACCAAAATAGAGTCATACACAAAGACATAAAACCAGCTAATATTCTGATCGACCCCGCAACAAAAGAAATCAAATTAATTGATTTTAGTATTGCTTCTCTCCTACCAAGAGAAACCCAAGAAATTCAGAATACTAATCATTTAGAAGGTACATTAGCCTATCTTTCTCCCGAACAAACTGGTCGAATGAATCGAGGCATAGACTACCGCACTGACTTTTATTGTCTGGGAGTTACATTTTATGAATTATTGACGGGAACATTGCCATTTAGATCGGAAGATGCAATGGAATTGGTACATTGTCACCTGGCGAAACAGCCAATACCCATCCATCAAATTAATTCAGAAATTCCCCTAGCTTTGTCAGAAATTGTCAGTAAGCTGATCGCAAAAAATGCCGAAAATCGTTATCAGAGTGCCTTGGGAATTAAGCACGATTTAGAAATCTGTCTAGAACAACTACAAACTACAGGCACAATAGAACCTTTTGAAATAGGAAAGCGAGATATTAGCGATCGCTTCCTAATTCCCGAAAAACTCTACGGAAGAGAAGCCGAAGTCAATCAACTATTAAATTCCTTCGATCGCGTCGCCAATGGCACAACAGAAATGATCCTAGTAGCGGGTTTTTCTGGGATTGGGAAAACCGCCGTTGTTAATGAAGTACATAAACCAATTGTTCGTCAACGCGGCTATTTTATTAAAGGCAAATACGACCAATTTCAACGGAATATTCCCTTTTCGGCTTTCGTGCAAGCTTTTCGCGATTTGATGGGGCAACTATTATCAGAATCAGATGAACAATTGCAAACATGGAAAACTAATATTCTCGCAGCAGTGGGAGACAATGGGCAAGTATTAATTGATGTAATTCCTGAGTTAGAAAACATCATCGATAAACAGCCACCATCCCTAGAATTATCAGCAACAGCAGCCCAAAATCGCTTTAATTTATTATTTCAAAAATTTGTCAAAGTCTTTACCAGTAAAGAACATCCCTTAGTGATGTTTTTAGATGACTGGCAATGGGCTGATTCTGCATCACTGAATTTGCTCTCATTATTGACGCAACAAGATACAGGACATCTATTGATATTAGGTGCTTATCGAGATAATGAAGTTTCCCCTGTCCATCCATTTATCTTAACCGTAGATGAACTGCTCAAAACAGGGGCAACGGTAAATACGATTACATTACCGCCGTTAAGAGAATCAGATATTAATCGATTGGTAGCAGATACGCTAAATTGCGAACTATCTATTGCCCAGCCTTTGACAAAATTAGTTTATCAAAAAACCAAGGGAAATCCTTTCTTTGCAACTCAGTTCCTCAAAGCTTTACACGATGACAAGTTAATTACCTTTAATTGGGATATCCAGCATTGGCAGTGCGATATTGCCCAAATCAAAGCCTTGGCAATTACTGATGATATTGTTGAATTCATGGCGTTGCAATTGCAGAAATTACCAATTCCAACTCAGGATGTCTTAAAGTTGGCTGCTTGTATAGGGGCGCAGTTCGATTTGCATAATTTGGCAATAGTTTCACAACAATCGGAAACAGAGACGGCGACAGTTTTATGGAGAGCATTGCAGGGCGGAGTAATTTTACCGATTAGCAATGTTTATAAGTTTTATCAGGTTGAAGGCAATAATAACTTAAGCCCCGAAGATGAAAATGCTAATAAACAAAATGCTAGATACAGATTTTTGCACGATCGCGTTCAACAAGCCGCCTATTCTCTGATTCCCTCAGACCAAAAACAGGCAACTCATCTCAAAATTGGTCAACTGCTCCAAAAGAACTTATCAGAGATAGAAAAGGAGGAAAAGCTATTTGATATTGTCGGGCATTTGAATTTAGGAATTAGGTTAATTACTCAAGCGGGAGAACGGGAAGCCTTAGCCCGACTGAACTTAGCAGCAGGACAGAAAGCCAGAAATTCTACAGCCTATTCAGCCGCCAGAAGTTTTGTGCAAATAGGGATTGAGTTGCTAACCCCAGACTGTTGGCAAACTCAGTATGAATTAACCCTCAATCTGTATGTAGCTGCGGCGGAAACTGCCTACTTGAATGCTGATTTTGATGGTATGGAAGAAATGGCAGATCTGGTTTTGCGATCGTCCAAAACGATACTAGATAAAGTCAAAATATTTGAGATTCAAATCAACGCACTGACAGCCCAAAGTCAGATGTTAGAAGCAATCGCAGTAGGCAGAAATGCCCTAACACAATTAGGGGTTGAGTTCTCATCGGAACCTGACGAAGCCTTGATAGGCAAAGCACTACAAACCCTTGCCGATCGACTCCAGGGCAAACAGATTGAGGAACTGATTAACCTCCCTGTGATGAGCGACCCTCGGACAATTGCGGCTATGCAACTGTTAGCAATGTTGTTTTCGCCCATTTTTGCGGGAAATCCTGCCTTGCTGCCTTTGCACGGCTCCACAATGGTCAGTCTATCACTCCAATTTGGAAATGCACCCGCATCAACAATCGGGTATGCAAGTTATGGCATGGTGCTGTCTGTCTTTTTGGGAGAAGTAGAAAAAGGCTATTGTTTTGGTCGAGTGGCACTGAGCGTACTCAATCAGTTGAATGTCCGGGAATTTAAGTCCATAACTTTACTTTTGTTTGGCTGTTTTCTCCAGCATCGTCAAGAAGCACTAAGGGCAGTAATTATAACGGCAAAAGAGGGCTATCTGACTGGAATAGAAACTGGTGATTTCCTAAATGCTGGCTACAATATTAGTGTTTATTTTGACGATAGTTTCTTCGCTGGAGTGGATTTCTATGATTGGGAACCAGAAATAGAAAATTACTGTGTTGTCTTAGCTCAAGTTAAGCAAGATTCTCCTCTGGGTTATCTGAAGATGAAAAAACAGATGGTGCAGAGTTTGATAGAAGTTGTCAATCAACCGGATTTATTAATCGGAACCGCCTACGATGAAACGGTGATGATTCCCAAGCACCATCAGGATCATGAGTTTACAGCACTCGCTTTTGTCTATATATACAAATTGATTCTTGGCTATCTATTTGGCAACTACACCAATGCCCTAGAATACATAGCCCAAGCTAATCTTTATTTGATGGCAGCAGCCGGAGTAATTCATACTCCGGTTTTCCATTTTTATGCCGGGTTAACCTACTGGGCAGTATTTTCTACGCAGTCAGAAATTGAGCGAGCTAAGACTCTCCCTTTGGTAGAAATCCATCAAACTACTCTGGCTCAGTGGGCGCGTTATGCTCCGATGAATCACCAACATAAAGTTAACTTATTAGAGGCAGAAAAATGCCGAGTTTTAGGCAAGAATTATGAAGCAGGAGATTTGTACGATCGCGCAATTGCCGGAGCCAAAGAAAACGAATATATCCAAGAAGAAGCGTTAGCTAATGAACTAGCAGCTAAATTTTATCTGGACTGGGGCAAAGAAAAATTTGCTTCTGGATATATGGAGAAAGCATACTACTGTTACACCCGATGGGGTGCGAAGGCGAAAGTTGCTTATTTAGAACAACACTATCCCCAACTACTAGCAGCTATTCTCCAACCGACTAAACGAGCTATCATATCTGAGGGAACAATCTCTCCCACGCTGATGAGAAGCTTAACTAGCACCAGTAACAGCAACAGCCAGAATTTATGGTTGGATTTTCCGGCGGTGATGAAAGCAGCACAAGCTATTTCACAGGAAATTGAATTAGAGAAACTATTAGCCACTTTGATGCAAATTGCGATCGCCCATGCCGGAGCGCAAACCGGACTTTTAGCGATCGATCGAGAGGCAAAATGGCTAGTAGTGGCGAAAGCGACTGAAAACCAGACAGAAAAGAGGCATATTCCTTTAGCTGAATGCCAAGAATTACCCCAAAGTTTGATTTATTCTGTAGCCAGAAGTCAAACAACGGCGGTTTTTGATAACTTGAGTGCTTCCACTCAATTTGCAGGCGATCGCTATATCATCACCCAGCAGCCTAAATCAGCTTTATGTATTCCGATTAGCAAGCAGGGAAAATCGATCGCGATTTTGTATTTAGAAAATAATCTAACAGTGGGAGCATTTACAAGCGATCGCATCGAAACCCTCCAAATTCTTAGCGCTCAAGCTGCTATATCTATTGAAAACGCCCGTTTGTATGAACAAGTAGAGAACTACTCTCAAATCTTGGAAGCGGAAGTAGAGCGAAAAACAGAAGAGTTAAGCCAAAAAGCTTTTGATTTAGAGCAAACATTGAAAAATCTACAACAAACCCAAGCACAACTAATTCAGAGCGAAAAAATGTCAGCCCTCGGTCAACTCGTAGCGGGGATAGCACACGAAATTAACAATCCAGTTACTTTTATTCATAGCAATCTTCATCCGACAGAAAATTATATCAAAGCTTTGGTGAATTTGCTAGAACTTTATCAGCAAGAATATCCAAATCAAAGCTCAGCAATTAAAGCAAAGATTGAGGAAATTGAGTTAGCATTTATCACGGAAGATTTAACTAATATCCTGCAATCCATGAAAGTCGGAAGCGAACGAATCAAACAAATTATCCTGAGTTTGCGTAATTTTTCTCGCTTGGACGAAGCAGACATGAAATCTGTAGATTTACACGCCGGACTTGAAAGCACTTTACTAATTTTACAAAACCGCTTCCAAGAAAGTGATAATCAACCCAAGGTACAACTGATTAAAGAGTATGGCAACCTTCCTCGTGTCACCTGTTATGCGAGTGAGATGAATCAGGTCTTTCTCAGTATTATTAGTAATGCTCTTGATGCTCTCAAACAAGTTAGTAAAACTAATAAACATCCTTTTATTAAGATTCAGACGGAAGTCATAGAAAAAGAGTGGGTAAGAATTGCGATCGCTGATAATGGTAGTGGGATTCCTACCGATATTCAAAAACGCATATTCGAGCCATTTTTTACAACTAAACCTGTGGGTAGCGGCACAGGTTTGGGTTTATCTGTAAGCTATGCTATTATCAAAAAACATGGGGGTAAATTAACCTGTGATTCGACAGTCAGCAGCGGGACAATTTTTGTAATTGAGATTCCTATAAAGTAATTGGTATAACTTGGGCCAGAGATAGACTCAAATATTGATGACAAGATGAAACTAGAATTGGCTTAAAAATGGACGGGGATTTTGGTAATTGGGAAACGGACGATCGCATTGGAGACACCGAGTGGTAAACAAAGGGTGAGTATCCAGCAATTCCAATTGTGCCTCTCACATCCACAATTAAAAAATCTGGGTGAGAGTTCGTCGATCGCAAAAATCACGATTAGATATTCAAAACGCCTAGATTAATGCCGTACTTAGCGCCGCCGTTTCTTCACCTGTTGGTACGGATAGCAGTCAATAACACAATCTCTCATGTAACTCCCTTTGGAATCAGAGTCCATAAGTTCTAAATAGACATTATTCGGCACTTCAGAATATAGATAGGTTTTGCCACTATTGAAAACAACCTCCAGAGTAGAAGTTGTTTCGTCATAACCCACAGCTTTTATCATGCTGGATTCGACTGGTTGTAGTTTCACGATTTCCCGATAAGTAAGGCTACCTGAAAAAAACAGCATACCCAAATCCCGGACTTTTTAAAGAAGTCAGGACTCTAAAGCCCGATCGCACCTGAATTTCCCCTAAAATAATTTCTACTCCCTCAATCCAAAATCTAAAATCTAAAATCTAAAATCGAAATGACTCATTCCACCGATATCGTCACCCTCGCCCGCTGGATGGCCGCCGATTTCAGCAACCAAGCCCAAGCCTTTGAAAATCCGCCATTCTTCGCCCACATCCGCGTCTGCATGAGGCCTTTGCCGATCGAAGTTCTGGATGGGATCAGCTTGTACCTAGAACAAGCCTACGATATTGAACTGAATGTACCGTACCGAGTCCGAGTTTTGAAATTAGTCCCGGTGGACGATCGAATCGACATCGAAAATTATGCCATAGAAAACGAAGAACAATTCTACGGCGCTTCCCGCGACCCGCAACGGCTGCAAGAAATCAAAAAACCACAACTGACACTGCTTCCCGGCTGCACCTTTATTACGCAGTGGACTGGCAACAGCTTCAAAGGGTTTGTCGAACCCGGAAAAGGCTGTGCGGTGGTCAGAAACGGCAAAAAAACCTATCTAGACAGCGAATTCGAGATTGACCAAGACAAATTTATCAGCCACGATCGCGGACGCGACCCAGAAACCGACGCCCACGTCTGGGGAGCCCTCGCCGGGCCTTTTGAATTCACCCGCCGGGCCAGTTTCGCCGACGAAATTCCGGTTTAATCCAAAAAAACAGACTCCCTCCTGGGCGAACACGCTTGATTAAAGGTTCAGAATGCACCAATACCTGGTACATTAACCCAGTATTGGCAAGCAAGATTCACCGTTGATTTATGAAAGTCCTGGTTATTGGTGGCGATGGCTATTGCGGTTGGGCAACCGCACTCTACCTTTCCAACAAAGGTTACGAAGTTGGCATCCTCGACAGCTTTGTGCGGCGGCACTGGGATCTGGAACTGTGCAGCGACACCCTCACTCCCATTGCACCGATTCAGCAACGACTCCAGCGATGGCAAGATTTAACGGGCAAGTCGATCGACTTGTTCGTCGGTGACATCACCAACTACGATTTTCTCAGCAAAAGCATGAGAAAATTTGCACCAGAGGCGATCGTCCATTTCGGCGAACAGCGTTCCGCCCCCTTCTCGATGATCGATCGCGAACACGCAGTCCTCACCCAAGTCAATAACGTCGTCGGGACACTCAACCTGCTGTACGCCATCCGCGAAGACTTCCCCGAGTGTCACCTAGTGAAATTGGGGACAATGGGCGAATACGGCACCCCGAATATTGACATTGAAGAAGGCTACATTACGATCGAACACAACGGCCGCAAGGATACACTACCCTATCCCAAACAACCAGGCAGTTTCTACCACCTGTCAAAAGTCCACGACTCCCACAACATCCATTTTGCTTGCAAAATCTGGGGTTTAAGAGCCACCGACTTAAATCAGGGCGTAGTCTACGGCGTGCTCACAGATGAAACCGGCATGGACGAACTGTTGATCAACCGTTTGGACTACGACGGAGTATTCGGTACAGCCTTGAACAGATTTTGCATCCAAGCTGCGATCGGTCATCCTCTGACAGTTTACGGAACTGGCGGACAAACCCGCAGCTTCTTAGACATTCGGGATACCGTGCGGTGCGTGGAACTGGCGATCGCCAACCCCGCCGAAGCCGGACAATTCCGCGTCTTCAACCAATTCACCGAACAATTCAGCGTCGGCGACTTAGCCTCCTTGGTGCAAAAAGCAGGCACGGCAATGGGATTAAAAGTAGAAATCAACAACATCGAAAATCCCAGAGTCGAGAAAGAAGAACATTATTTCAATGCCAAAAACACCAATTTGCTAGACCTCGGTTTGCAACCGCACTACCTATCAGATTCCCTGCTCGATTCTCTACTGAATTTTGCTACAAAATATCAGCACCGCGTCGATAAAAACCAGATTTTGCCGAAGGTTTCTTGGAAGTAAGTTCTGGTATCAACCTGCGGGGAAAGAGATTTTTTAACGAACCGCGAAGGCGCGAAGCGCGCGAAGTAAGAGAAAAGAAGGGAAGAGAGGGGAAGGGTTCGCAAGTTCTGAATGGATTTGGCTGTATATTACGATGATCTATCTTTTGTATCTCTTGCTCTGTGTTCTCTGTGTCCTCTGCGGTTAATTAAAAAATGGCATCAGGTTTTTATTGCTGGCTTGTTTGGGAATAAATCCCGTGAAAAGTCGAATTCTCATTCTGTTGCTTTTGGTGGTTCTGCCTGGATTTTCAGCGAGGGCAGTTTTTGCTTATTATTTAATAGGGGAATGGGCTGCTGTAACTCTGAGTATTCTAAATTAGTGGCGAGTTAGCGAAGGCTTATCTGCCACTTAAAAAGCAAGCTAAATTGCCGGAAAAGCACAGGAAATTCACAGAATTAATTGCTTGACCGAAAGTGTGGGATTGCTTTTAGGTGGGATAATTGTATCAATTGGCATTCAGGGAATTGGCATTTTATCCCAAAAACCTCTCGCTCGGAATTAGCGGTAGTGCAACTGAAAGAAGAAGTGTAGAAAAGCAGTCGATCGCACGCCATGACTTACTCGCCGCGAGACAGTGTATTCTGTTAACGGTGAGGCGATCCGCAAGCCATGAATATCGGCTCCCTAAGTAACTTATTTTTATGAAAATTGCTCTTTTCACTGAAACATTTTTGCCAAAAATAGACGGCATTGTGACGCGCCTGATTCACACTGTAGATCACTTGCAGCGCGCGGGCGAACAAGTTCTGATATTTTCTCCAGATTACGGGATTAAAGAATACAAAGGTGCCCGAGTTTACGGTGTGGAGGGTTTGCCTTTGCCGATGTACCCGGAACTGAAAATGGCACTTCCTTCTCCGGCTGTCGGTCGCCAATTAGAGCAGTTTAAACCGGATATTATTCATGTTGTCAATCCCGCTATTTTGGGATTGGGGGGTATATATTACGGCAAAAAATTCAACATTCCGATTTTGGCTTCTTACCACACGCATTTGCCGAAATACTTGCACCACTACGGTTTCGGAGTCCTCGAACCTTTATTGTGGGAACTGCTCAAAGGAGCTCACAACCAAGCAGAATTGAATCTGTGCACTTCAACAGCAATGGTCGAGGAATTGAGAACCCACGGCATCGAACGAGTAGACTTGTGGCAGCGGGGCGTAGATACGGAAATGTTCGTACCGGAATTGGCAAGTCGAGAAATGCGATCGCGCCTTTCGGAAAATAACCCAGACAGTCCCCTGCTGCTGTACGTCGGCCGCCTGGGTGCAGAAAAAGAAATCGAACGCATCAAACCAGTCCTCGCAGCGATTCCCGACGCCCGCCTCGCCCTAGTGGGAGACGGCCCGCACCGGCAAACTCTCGAACAATATTTTGCCGGCACCCCCACTAATTTTGTCGGCTACCTCAAGGGGCAAGAACTCGCAACAGCTTACGCATCGGCTGACGCCTTCATTTTTCCCTCCCGCACCGAAACCCTGGGCTTAGTCCTCCTAGAAGCAATGGCTGCGGGGACGCCCGTAGTGGCGGCGCGCAGCGGCGGAATTCCCGATATCGTCACTGACGGCGTTAACGGATATTTATTTGACCCAGCCGATGAAGAAGGAGCACTCGCTGCCACCAAGCGTCTGTTGGTCAATCCCGAAGAACGGGAAACCCTGCGCCAAAACGCTCGCAAAGAAGCCGAACGCTGGGGTTGGGCCGCCGCCGCCGCACAACTGCAGCGCTACTATCAATCGGTGGTATTTGCCCAGTCAATGCCGAGAGCGGCCTAAATGCTATAAGCTAAGCTGTCGTGCCTTTAAACAGCACCGACAGCTTATGCCATTTGAGATTTGATATTTGAGATTAAAAAATTGCTAATGACAGATGAACTAAGGGTTTGGAGCTTGTTTAGAGTTGCATTTTTTTTGAAACGGGTATTAGCTTTGCGGTTCGATCGTCAGTTTGTAGCGAGAACCGATTTTATCAAAGACCGATCGAAATTTTTAGGTAGTTAGATCACTGTACCTATCCTGCTGCTGCGTTTAGCATTAAACTATGAGTAGCTTTGTAGGAATTTCTCGCGCGCGGCGGTTCTAGAGCGCCATTCACCAGACCGCATACGGTCGCCGAATACGCTAACACAGTCATACCGCGCAGCAGCCGAGCACAAAGCGTCAAATTCACCTTGCCCTGCTCGATCGAACCAAAGCCTGGATGGAAGCTACTTTTTAGGCTGGCAGTGTTCCGAACTCCTGTTCAGCTTTAATTGACGAACCCTCATCAGTATTGAGGTTGTAAAAAAAAGATCGATCGAGCATACATAACAAGCAAACTGAAGTTGCGTGCCCCACTTTTGAACTCGCGATTCATCAAAGCGACAAGCGAGTTCCGGCTTGAAAAGCAAACAACTTCAAGAGTTCGCACCGCCGCAGAATCTAGCGCCGATCGACCTGCGGGTCACTCTACCCCTCTGAGAAAGCAGTTAATCATGACATTCTCCAATGCTGGTAGCGTTCTGGCTACACTGACTCAAGTCAATTTTATGGGGGCATTGACCTCCCGTGTTAAGAGCCTGCCAGTTCCTGAATTAGTGTGCCTGCTGGACTTTATCACGGCTGAATTTCAGCAATTTATCCGGGCGATGGACCTGATTAACAATGAAGCACTCGAAACTCTCTTAGAGCAACTGTTAGATGCCTTCACTGTCAAAATTGGTCAAATTCTGCAAGCAGACCGGACAACAATTTTTTTAGTTGACTCCAACAAAAATCAACTTTGGCACAAAACAGTCGATTTGCTCACGGGCGAAGATGTAGAAATTCGCTTGCCGATGGATGCAGGCATTTTAGGCTACGTAGCAACAACCGGAAAATCGATCAATGTCGCGTCGGCTCGCACCCACGAGCATTTTAATTCTGAAGTAGACGAACCACCGGGCTACGAGATCGAGACGATCCTCTGTATGCCGATTTTTAGCAGCAAGAGCCAACACGAACCCGTAGCGGTGGTCAGACTGTTAAATAAAGCTGGCAATGTCCCTTTTAGCGAGGAAGACGAACAGCAGTTTCAGGCTTTTGCTGATTCGATCGGGATTATTCTCGAAAGCTGTCAGTCTTTCTACGTCGTAGCCCGCAACCAGCGAGGGGTTGCAGCGCTTCTGAGAGCCACCACAACTTTGGGTCAAAGTCTTGACTTGGAAACAACTTTGCGCTCTGTAATGGATCAAGCTCGCGACTTGATGCAGGCCGATCGCAGCACGCTATTTTTGTTAAATCGGGAAACCAACGAACTCTGGACAAAAGTCGCTAAGGCCGACGGCAAAACGATCGTCGAAATCCGCATTCCTGCGAATAAGGGAATTGCAGGCTACGTGGCTTCGACCGGTCAACCTTTAAATATTACAGATGCTTACGACGATCCCCGCTTTGACCCATCCACAGACCAGCAAACGGGATACCGCACTCGGACTGTCTTGTGTATGCCGGTGCACAATGCTAAAGGTGAGCTGATCGGGGTAACTCAGCTAATTAATAAGAACCAAGGCACTTTCACTACTTCCGACGAAGAGTTTTTGCGAGCGTTTAATTCCCAAGCAGGAATGGCGCTGCAAAATTCTCAACTGTTTCAGAATGTGATGGTGGAAAAGCAGTATCAGAAAGATATGCTGCAAAGTCTTTCTGATGCAGTAATTTCCACGGATTTGAAGGGCCGAGTTGTGACGATCAACGAAGCAGCACTAGAATTGTTGGGCTGTCCGGTAAATCAAGCTAAAAGCAAACAGAATCTCCAGATTTGGGAAGATAAACTGGTGAATCGCTATGTTTGGGAAGTTGTGCCGATCGACAATTTGCAATTTCGACTGGAAGACAGTCTCAAAAATGCTGCCAGACATTACGTTCCCGAACAAAGTTTAACTTTGGGATTGTTGGTGGAAAAAACGTTTGGTTCTGCTGCTGCAGCAGAAACTGAAGCAGCAGAAACTGAAGAAGAAAGTTATATTTTGGCTGTACCCGATCGCACCGATCCAAATTTATATTACGCTTGGGGCGAAAACCGCGCGTGGAGCGAGGAAGTAGCGCTGGCAGAATTAGCTAATGCCCAATCTCTATTTGCGCTGCGAAATTCTGCCCTGTATCACCCTTATTGTCCGCTGCCAATCAATAAATCTCGAATTAAAGTAATTGAACGCAGTTTGAATTTGACTGTCAACCCGCTGATCAATCCTGAAGGCGGCGTGCGCGGCGGTTTAGTTGTACTCGAAGACATCAGCCGCGAAAAGCGGATGAAAAATACCATGTACCGCTACATGACTCCTGGAGTCGTAGATAAAGTAATGGCTTTGGGTGAAGGCGCGCTCATGGTGGGCGAACGCAAAGAAGTAACTATTTTATTTTCCGACATTCGCGGCTACACCACCCTGACCGAAAATCTGGGAGCGTCGGAGGTGGTATCCCTGCTGAACAAGTATTTTGAGACGATGGTGGAGGCCGTTTTCTACTACGAAGGTACTTTAGACAAGTTTATTGGCGATGCTTTAATGGCCGTGTTCGGCGCGCCGCTGCCGCTGAATCCTCCCGAAATTCACGCTTGGATGGCGGTTCAGTCGGCTTTAGATATGCGCCGACGTTTGAAAGAGTTTAATGATTCTCGCCCCGGCGAAAATCAGTTTCGCTTCGGAATAGGGATTAGTTCCGGAGAGGTGGTTTCGGGAAACATTGGTTCGGAAAAGCGGATGGATTACACGGTAATCGGGGATGCGGTGAATTTGAGCTCGCGATTGGAACAGCTTACAAAGGAGTACTGCTGCGATATCATTTTGAGCGAATTTACATACAGTTTGTGCAAGGAACGGATTTGGGTGCGAGAGTTGGACAAGGTGCGGGTTAAGGGCAAAAATCAGCCGGTGGGAATTTACGAGTTGCTGCAAAATAGTGCCGATCCTATCGACGGGGAAACCCTTCGGTTTTTGGAACTTTACAGCAATGGTCGGGATGCTTATATTGCTAGAAATTTTCAGAAAGCTATTAGTTGTTTTGAGGCGGCTTTAGCTATGCGACCGAGCGATCGACCTGTGGAAGTTCACATCGAGCGATCCCTCAGCTATTTGCAAGTACCCCCGCCCGACGATTGGGACGGCGTGCATACGATGACCATCAAATAGGATATTATATCACGGCCGAGTCTTCAAATGTAAAAAGATTCGATAAAGTTTTTATATCTTCCTTATGACAGAGTTAATAAGTGGAAAAATGTGAAAACATAAATCGGATGCAAGATTAAAGTTAGTATTTATTTCCAGCCACATAAATGAATTATTTATCTGTTCCGAATGCCACAAAAGCCGATCGCATTCTGGTGGTAGACGACGCACCCGATAATGTTTTGTTGGTACAGACAATTCTGGAAGAAGAAGGTTACGAAATTAGCACGGCCGATAACGGCTTTTCGGCCTTGAGCGAAATTGACAAATCAGCCCCGGATTTGGTACTGCTAGACGTAATGATGCCGGGAATGGACGGTTACGAAGTCACCCAGCGAATGCGACAAAATAAGGAATTGCCCTTTATCCCAATTTTGCTGATTACAGCTCACGACAGTGCTAGCGTAGTCCAGGGACTTGACATGGGAGCAGACGATTTCATCCGCAAACCAGTTGAAATGGACGAACTGCTGGCGAGGGTGCGATCGCTCCTGCGGCTCAAACACAGCGTAGACGAACGCAATTCGATCGCCCTGCAGCGCGAAGATTTTGTCTCCCGACTCGCTCACGACTTGCGGACACCCCTGGTGGCAGCCGATCGAATGCTAACTTTAATGCAGCAAGGAGCTTTGGGAGAAATTTCGCTTCCCATGCGCGACGCTTTCGGCACGATGGTTCGCAGCAACCAAAACCTGATCGCCATGGTAAATATGCTGCTGGAAGTCTACCGCTACGAAGCAGGCCGCAAATCCCTAAGTTTCGCTCCGGTGGACTTGCGCCAGCTTATTACTGAGGTAGCTGAAGAACTAGCTCCCCTAGCCGATGCTAAAAGTTTGTCCCTGAATTTAGACTTGAAAGAAAGTGCAGAAAGTGCTCCGATTGCGAAGTATCCGGGCGATCGTCTGGAACTGCACCGCTTGCTGACAAATTTAATCGGAAATGCGATTAAATTTACCGACAGCGGCTCAATAGATGTCCGCTTAAAAGCTGCCAATTCACCTGCTTATACGAGCTTCAAAAACCAACCGCTGGCATGGGTAATCATCGAAATCCAAGACACGGGCGCCGGCATTTCTCCCACCGAACAAGCAAAGTTATTTGAAAGGTTTGGCCCTGGAACTCACAAGAAATCCGGTACAGGTTTGGGACTACACCTATGCCGCCAAATAGTCGAAGCTCACCGCGGCACGATCCAGGTAAAATCCGAGTTGGGTAAAGGCAGTTTGTTTACTATTCGCTTGCCTTGTTAGAGCGGTATAATTAACTCTAACTTTGGGATGCCAAAGGTGCACATTACTACAGATTAACTGTAACTGTAGGGTGCAACCTAAGCATATACTCGAATTATCGTTAATTTACCGGATGTCAGATAATTACTTGGCAACCCAATTTATGGCAATATGTCTAACTGTCCAGTTTGCGGTGCTGAATACATAGAAGAAAAAGCAGAGCTTTGCTCGATTTGCGGCTGGGATTTGACTCCCTACCCGCAACGTGCTAAGCCTTCCAAAACTTATTTAAAAAAAGAACAAGTTAGATTGCAGTGGGCAAAACAAATGTGGGAATTGGCCCGCAATCAACAAAATTGGTCAGCTAAATTTGATGAGTTGCAGGGGGAATTGCAGCAAGGTGCGATCGCCCGCACGTACATTCAATCTCAGTTAGAATGGGTTCTGTACCGCCTCGAACAACTAAACCCCGAATTGATTGTCAGCACTCTACTGCGGCTGGAAGATAAAATCGCCGCTATACCTGACAAAACTCCGGCTATCTCGGAAGTGGGGATGGACTACCGACAACTGACAAAGCTATTAGAAACTGGAAAATGGCGCAAAGCTGACGAACACACTTGGGAAATCTTGCTGCAAATCGCTGTCAGGGAAGACGAAGGCTGGCTGAGTGCAGCCGATATTGACAGTTTTCCTGCTACAGACCTTCGCACGATCGACCAACTTTGGCAACAATACAGCAGCGGGCGGTTCGGGTTGAGCGTGCAGCAGCAGATTTGGGAAACTAGCGGAGGTAATTATACTGAATTTTGCGATCGAGTCGGCTGGCGAGTCAAGGAAAATTGGAAATATTACAGCGAGCTCTCCTTCAGCGAAAATGCTCCCCTCGGACATCTCCCCGTCACCGCATGGAGGCAGCGCGCCTGTTACGGTGCCGGTAAACTCACCGCAGCAGAAAACTTTGCCCGCATCGCTGCGAAACTTGCAACTGGCGATCGGTAATCATCAAAAAAAAAATCAAAATTGACATTAACTGCTATAATCAAAACGGTTTAGCAACTGGGGCTGTGGCTCAGATGGATAGAGCAAGCGCCTCCTGAAAAATCGGGCACCCTGCGAGGAAACTCTGGGAGTGAATGTGGTCAAATTTGGTGAAACCTAAAGAGTTCGTGGGTTCCTATGACTCTAAGGCAATACCAAGCCAAGCCTGAGTTCAGCGCGATGATGCGATCGCTATTATTGAAGTCAGGAAGGTTTAGAGACTAGACGGTCACCACCTAAAAGCTGCAAGCCTATGGTGAAGGTATAGTCCAGAGAGTGGGGAAACTCACACAAATCTGAAGCGCTAGGTCGCCGGTTCGAACCCGGCCAGTCCCGTTAACAATCAAGAAAAATTAAAAGCAGGAGGGGAAAGCTTAAGTTTTGCCCCTCTTTTTTGCATATCCGCTAACGAATTCGCCCACAGACGAATACTTGCTGGAAGACGATGACTTACGCAGAACCTCTATAGAATCCATCTGAAATCTCAAATCTCAAATCACCTGTTTAAGCCCCACCACCAGCGTAGAGTCAATCTAAAATCTAAAATCTAAAATCTAAAATCTAAAATCCTACGATCCCCCGACCCTTTTTTAATTTTTAATTTTTAATTCCTGTTAGTGGGCTATACGTGCGGTATTTTTTGTTATGGTTCCTTTGTGAGTTACATAAAATTTTTATAGGTTTAGATGTGGTTAAGAATCAATTCAAACACGCAGCGTTACAAGCGTTTGAACACTTCACGCAGTTTTTGGTTCGTAGTAGGGCTTTCGATGGCTTGCTGGTTGGGCTATCAGCAGCTTAAGAGCGAATTTCAGAGACCCCAAGCTGTGTTAGTTCTAGGTGGGGCTACGGAGCGAGAGGTGTTTGCCGCCAAATTTGCTCGATCGCATCCTGAATTGCCAATTTGGGTGTCGTCTGGCAGCAATCCCGAGTTCGCGCAATGGGTATTTTCAGAAGCGGGAATTGAGTCCGATCGCCTGCACTTAGACTACAGAGCGGTGGATACGGTAACAAATTTTACCACCCTGGTAGATGAATTGAAAGCTCAAGGGATTGAGAGCGTGTATCTGATCACTTCTGACGATCATATGCGGCGAGCTCAGATTATCGGCGAAATCGTACTCGGCAGTCGAGGCATTAGCTTTAAGCCTGTGGCAGTTCCGTCTGGGCGAACCCCCGAACCGGTGCAAAAAGTTGTTCGGGACGGCGCTAGGGCTATTCTTTGGCTCACAACTGGTTATACGGGTGCTAACTTCAGCCAAGCCAGAATTGAATAAACCAAGAAAAGCATTGAGCAACTTTTAAATTTTTTCCGATTCCCTCTGGTTTTAAAACTTGTCTCCGATAGCGATTTAAGGCATCGCGAAGACGCTGATGACAGATGCGTAATAGAAGAGAAGAGAAGGAGTAGTTTAAAATTAGTAGATGAACTTCAAAAGCTAAAGTTAATGACAGACCAAATTCTGCCGCAAGTTCTAGAGCAAATTTTGAGTGACAGCAAGACTGCGGATGCTGTTTTTTCGGCTTTGGTGCCGGCTTTAGGCGAGGTGTTAAATTGCGATCGGGTCTTTCTCTACCTCCGCAATCCTGAAACGCAAATGGGCAGAGTACCTTACTGCTGGCGTCACAACTCGAACATTCCAGAGGTTTGGGACGCAGAATGGAAAAAAGAACCAGAATCTTTAGGGGAAGAAGACCCTTTGTTTGCAGCAGCTTTGCGAACTGAACCTTCGATTTTTGTTGAGGATGTTGAAACAGCCAATCCTGAAGTAGTCAACAAAACTTTTGAGGCAAAAGAGTTCGGACATCGAGCTTTGATTCACGCTCACCTTTGTGCTGACGGCTTATTGTGGGGGGTTTTGCAGCCTTGTATGTTCGATCGCCCCAGAGTTTGGACTGACTTCGAGCGCCAAGTTATCGCAGCAGTTACAGAAAAAATTTCCCCTTTAGCTGTCGCTTATGTCAGAGGCATCGTACAAGCGCAATAAAATAGGTTTGTAACGAGGAGTCTTCGTTCTCACTACAAACCTGTAACGATGTTTTTTATCTATCAAACCAGCTTTCTTCGTAAGTTGTACAAAACATCCTCCAAGCAAATCAGCGCCCCAAATCGTGCATCGCATTAATCTCGATCGCACATCTTTGAGTCAGCGCTTCCAACTCCTCGCGATCCGAAGAACCGGGCGCTTCAATTAGCTTGCCAATTCGCACCGTCAGCGGCACCGGACGCGGAATTCCCGAACCTTTCGACGCAATGGCGTGAGTTCCCCACAAACTAACAGGTAACAGCGGCGCTTTAGCCTTAGCAGCTATCAGCGCAGCACCTAATTTAGGTTCAGTAATTCTGCCGTCTGGCGTGCGAGTTCCCTGCAAAAATACACCCGTCGCCCAGCCATTTTCCAAAGAGTTGATAGCCGATCGAATTGCACTGCGATCGGCACTTTCCCGCTTGACTGGATAAGCACCGTAAAGCGTAATTGCCTGCTTCAAAATAGGAACTTTAAATAACTCTTCCTTTGCCATAAATGCGACAGGTCGCCTCATGCAATTCGACAAAATCGGCGGGTCAAAATCGCTGGCGTGATTGCTGACTACTACCAGCGGCCCTTCTGCTGGAACATTTTCTGCACCGTAGATGCGGCCCCGAAAGTAAAGGTGCAGCATCGGGCTGACAATTGACCATTTGAATAAATAGTAGAGAAGTAAACTTTCGACTGGTTCGCGACTTTTGCTCACAGAAAAACCTTAAATTTTAAATTACATGGAATATTAGCCTATCAGTTCAGCAATCAAAACAGTAGCACTACACGGATTTTGACACGGATACACGGATAGGCCCAGCGATCGGACTGTTTAGCTAATTGGCTAAGTTGACTATCATCAGTGTATCCGTGTTTATCCGTGTCGTGCTGTTAGATGATTCGGCGGTTGAAACTGCTTTGCAAGCTTGTGTAGCGCCAGAATTTATTCTGGCGAATTCTTTGCCAAGGCTCAATTTCCGGCCAGCATCGCTTTTTGTCCTTCCGAAGAAGTCGCGTAGCCCAAGAAATCCTTAACTGCTTGGCTAGGAGGATTTTTGTAGGCGTAGTACAACTGCCGCTTGTAAGGATAGTTACCTGCATCAGTTGTCGCGCCGTTGACCGGAACAACGCGCACCGTTTTCTGATTGACTACTTGAGCGAATGTGGCATAACCAATGCCGTTGTTGCCTAAAGCTTGCAGCAGGGGAGTTGTCGCATCTCGATCGAGCGTGGTAATATTTGGCGTCGCGCCAAACTCGCCACCTCCGAGCACTTGTTCTTTAAACGTTTGGTGAGTGCCGCTAACTGCCGGTCTGTTAATTACTTTAATCGGGCCCGCCGGGCCGCCGACTTTCGACCAGTCTCGAGCATTTCCTTTGAAGATATCTTGAACTTGAGCGGAAGTTAAACCTCCTTTGAAGGGGTTGTTCGCGCCAACTACAAGGGCGATCGTATCTAGGGCAACAGGCACCGCTGCCAAACCCCGACCTTGTTCTTGAGCGGTCAAAGGTCGCGATACCGCTGCAATATCGGCTGTTCCCGCCGCCAAATCCTGAAGTCCTTTTTCAGAACCGTTCGCTTTGGTATCGACTGTCGTGCCGGAAAACTTGCCTTGAAAGCCGTTCTTGAGGTTCTGATTGATTGTCACCATGCTGGTAGAACCGTCAATTCTCACGGCCGTGCCCGCAGGTACGGAAGCTGGAAGTGCAAAAGAAGTAGCTGCAACAGGCGAAGCACCGCCGACTACTGGCGCGACTGGAGGTGCGACAGCATTGCCGGCGGGTGTGGGAGTGGGGGTATTATTAGCATCCTGGGAGGCTGGTTTATTGAGAAAAAAGAACCAGCCGCCGCCGGCGAGCAAGAGAAATAACAAAATAAAAACTATGGGGGGAGGCCCGCTCTTAGCCATAAAATTCTCCTTAGTTGGGAAGTTCTTTGTTGTTCGAGCCTTCTAACATTTGTAGCCTGCGATTAACTTCATCGTCTAAGGTCATATTTTCTAATTCTGCCTGAAGTCTTTCTTGGGGGTTTTCAGATAGTTCTGCTAAAGCTTGCTGTTTGAGGTGGCGGCCGTGGACGGCGTTTTTGGCTTGCTCAAACTGCGATCGAGCTGAATCGATACTGAGGTCGTTGTTGACTTTGGATATGGCTCCGAGGGCTTCGTTAATCTCGGCCATATCTTTCATATTTTGCATATCGGTTTTGTAGGCTTCCAGCTTCATCCGTTCTCGATTTAGCTTGTCTTTGGAAGCGTTGACGTAATGTTCGGCTTGTTTTACTTGGGCTTCTAACTGTGGCAGGATTTGTTCTGTCTGAATTACTTTCGACATTGCCAAGCGGGCTGCTTCTTCGTTGCCGTTGCGCTGGGCTGTGATGGCTTGGCGCTCTACGGTTTGCATTTCCCTGACTTTTTCTTCATATTTCGTTTTGGCGCGCTGGTAGGCTGCAACTTGGGTGGAGACTGCTGCTGCTAGCTTTTGCACTGATTCTTGCATCGATCGCAGTGACTCTTCGGCTACCGCCACCGCCACCTGGCCGCCGGATTCTACGGGCAGTCCCCACATCCAATTCCAGGCACCTACTATGGTTCTGCCTGCCTTGTCGCCCATCAACCAGTAAAGGACTTTTTTCATATAAGTACCAGATAAGCTTGGTTTTTACGCCTAGTTTACATCAGGAATTGTCGATCGCCCCGTCAATCGATTTTAGATTTTAGATTTTAGATTTTAGATTTTAGATTTTAGATTTTAGATTTGAACCATTGACCCCACGGATAAATTGGGGGGGCAAGTTTCATCGGATACAGGTTTTTTATTTCTGGACGGATGAATCCGGGGGCTTGTATCCTGGATGCTTGATTGTCAGGTCGATCGATTTCTCGATTTTTGATTGATAGTTTCTAACTGTCTGGATCGTCTATCCCCAATTTGCACAACAGGCAATATTCGGATTTGCCTGTTGTGCTATTTGTTTTTCGGCAATTTTCAGGCCTGTTAACTCTCAATTTTACGGCCTGCCGTTTAATAACAGGTTAAAAATAGATTAAGCGGGCAAATCTGCAAAACTGCTAACATTTACCAGCGCTAAATCGGGACAAGTCCGTTTGATCAAACCTGTGAGAACTTTGCCGGGGCCAATTTCCACTACCCGATCGATTCCTTGTTGCGGCAATTGCAGGGAAATTTCTCGCCACCGCACGCCTTTAGTCATCTGCTGAGTCAACCGCTGCTTTAAAGTGGCTGCGCTGGTAGTGGCTGAGGGTTCTGCGTTCGAGAGCACCAGCATTTTTGCATCGGAAAATCTTGCAGACTTTAAGGCTAGTTGAAACTCTGCCGCGACTGATGCCATCAGGGGAGAGTGAAACGCACCGGAAACATTCAATTTTACGGCGCGTTTGACTTTGATTTTGGCAAGCAAATCTTCTACTGCTGCGGGCGTTCCAGAAATCACGACTTGTGCTTCGCTGTTGTCGTTTGCCAGCACTACGTCTCGGCTGTATTGAATTTGCAGTTCTAGTTCCTGCCTGTCGAACCCTATCAAAGCCACCATTTGCCCGCCGGATGCAGTGTCCATGAGTTCGGCGCGGCGTTTGACTAAGCGCAATCCGGTTTCAAAGTCAAAAACGCCTGCTGCGTAGAGGGCAACGTATTCTCCTAAACTGTGACCGGCAACGACCGCTGGTCGATCGCTTTTTTCTCGCATTAAGTCGGTCAAAATACTTTCTACTACGAACAAACAAGGCTGAGTGTAAAGAGTCCGAGATAGTTTTGCTTCTTCTTTTTGGCAAACTTCCGGGACTGACCAACCTAAAATTTCTTTAGCTAGCTCAAATTTGGCTTTGGCTGTTGGCAAGTTTAATAAGTCTGCACCCATCCCGATCGCCTGGGAACCTTGTCCGGGAAATACCCATGCTGTTTTAGTCATTTTTCCGGTAATCTGCTAATTGGTGGTTGCTAATTGGTGATTGCAAAAATTTTTTGTTTCCTGCTTCTTTCGTTCGCTGCTTGGTATCCGCTATCTATCGGTTAACGAACTATCTACTGGCGACTCACAATTATAACATAATAATTGGGCTTTTTACGAAGTTTATATTTTTTTTGCTACTTTAATTAAATTAATAGCAGTAACAAAATTTTCAAGCTTCCAGGTGGGGAAAGTCGATCGAAGAATAGAGGATTTTTAATCTCAGGGCGCGCTTGTCAAGAACTGCTGTCCCGAGGGTGTACGGCTGCGCACCTTGCCCTATGTATGGCGCGTTCGAGGATTTGTATTTTTCAACGGTAGCACTCCAGACAATCATTAGCCAAAGTTTAAAGCCGCCAAACATTATACCAGTTCCCAAAAAGAATGAAACTGCCTTTACCCGCTCCCAACCTCTAGTTCCTCAGTAATTCCCAATCGAAAATCGAAAATCGAAAATCGAAAATCGCTTTACCTTCCCCATTGAAAAATCGCCGCCCCCCAAGTTAAACCTGCACCGAAACCCGCGGCAGCAATTGTATCGCCCGTTTTAACTTTACCCTGACGCACGGCTTCGTCTAAGGCAAGGGGAATTGAAGCCGCTGAGGTATTGCCGTAATTTGCCAAATTGCTCATTACTTTTTCGGGGGGAATCTTTAGCCTTTGGGCAACTGCATCGAGAATCCGCTGATTGGCTTGGTGCAACAGCAGCCAGTCAATTTCTGCGGCGCTGATATTTGCCCGAAACATAGCTTTTTCTATGACTTCCGGGACTTTTCTCACGGCAAAGCGATAAATTTCTTGACCGTTCATTGTGATAGGATGAAATCCGCCAACTCCGACGCTGACGCCCTCAATTAATTCTTTTGACTCGGCTTTGTAAGGCAAATTGAGAGACGAATTTTGCGTGCCGTCGCTGCGAATTTCAAATCCCAAAAAGCGATCGACTTCTGAAGCCTGCAATACCACCGCACCTGCACCGTCTCCAAATAGAATGCAAGTACCCCGATCCGACCAATTTACCCAACGAGATAAAATATCTGCTCCGATCAGCAAAACATTTTGATAAACCCCTGTCCGAATGAACTGCGAGGCTGTCACTAAACCAAAAATAAAGCCCGAACAAGCTGCTGTCAAATCAAAAGCCACAGCTTTTGTCGCGCCCAACTGATATTGAATTTTACTGGCAGTGCCAAACAAATCGTCAGGACTGGAGGTCGCCAAAATAATCAAATCAATATCTGCAGGCGAAATTTCTGCCATGGCGATCGCAGACAGCGATGCCTCTGTGGCTAAATCGCACAAAGAAGTGCGATCGTCCGCCAGCCTGCGGGAGCGAATGCCCGTGCGCGCCCCAATCCACTCGTCAGAAGTTTCTACTATCTGACTCAAACCGTTATTATCCAGCGAAACCTGCGGTGTACAAGAGCCGCTACCCGTGACGGCAATGCCGAACCCTGATTGCTGCAACATTCCTCTCCATTTATGAGCGATCGAGCTAGAAATTAAAAATTAAAAACTACCAATTAAAATTATTTTTTAAACTGCTGAAATTACTTTTTTCAAGCAAAACAGCTTATTTAAGCTGACATTTTTAATTTGACATTTTTAATCTTTAATTCCTACTTACTGCTTCTAATTTACAGCTTCTTGTTCCAGAGCGCTTTGGCGATTGGACGATCTAATTCGCTCCAGCACTTGGTTGTCAATAGCCTCCTTAGCCAAACGAATGGCATTAAAAATCGAGGCAGCTTGAGATGAACCGTGGCTGATAATGCAAACTCCGGCAACTCCCAACAGCAAACCGCCGCCGTGTTCAACGTGGTCTACCCGCTGCTTGAACCCTTTGAGGCTTTCTTGCAGGAGGGGAGCGCTAATTTGATTTTTGAGTCCGGCCGCCAATTCTTCCTTAAGCACTTGCACCACGACTTCGCCCACCGCTTCGGCAAACTTCAACAACACGTTACCGACAAATCCGTCGCAGACAATCACGTCGAAGTTCCCCGACAGCACGTCGCGGCCTTCGGCATTGCCCACAAAAGGAATGTTCGGGTTGTCCACCAATAACTGGTGGGTTCGCACCGCTGCGTCGTTGCCTTTAGAAGGTTCTTCGCCAATGTTGAGCAGGCCGATTTTAGGTTCGGCGACGCCCAGCACGCACTGGCTGTAAATAGTTCCCATAAGAGCGAACTGCTCCAAAAATTTGGGGCGGCAGTCCACATTAGCGCCGACATCGAGAATGAGTACAGAGCTGCCCGGCACCATTGTCGGCAAAACCGCACCGATCGCAGGGCGATCGATTCCGGGGAGACGCCCCAACCTGAGCAGGGCAGCAGCCATTGCCGCGCCGGAGTGACCGGCGGACACCACAGCATCAGCTTGCTGCTGCTTTACCAAGTTCATCGCTACGTTTATCGAAGCGTTGGGCTTGCGTTTGAGGGCACTCAAAGGTTCTTCGTGCATTTCCACCGCTCCTTCTGAAGGAACGATTTCTAGCTGACCTGTAGAGACGCGGCCGATCGCGTCTTGTTGCCGGAGCGAGTCTTCTATTTGCTGCGGGTCGCCCACGAGCAAAATCTCTACGCCTAATTCTTCTTGTGCCTTAAGCGCTCCAGCTACAACTTCGGCGGGGGCGTGATCCCCACCCATAGCGTCTATTGCAATTCTTGCGCGTGTCGATCCCATTGACCAATGTTTGAGAAACACTAAAAATTCTACCAGGAAGTCAGGAGCGTGAATCCAGAAGTCTGAATAAAGAACTAAAATCCGCTCGCACCCGATCGGACAATTCTCATTTCCGACTACTCTGATAGAACTTGTTTTGTCCCTACTTTACTATTTTTGACTGCCAATTGAAAAAATCAATGAAATAGTTTACATGACCGCAAGCACTTTAGTCCGGGAACCCCGGATTCATCCGTGGAGCGAGAAAACAGATCCCCATCCTCATCGCAAGCCCCCGCATTTATCAGTGGGAGCGCTTTCTTCAATCTAAAATCTAAAATCTAAAATCTAAAATCGATTGACTTTAGGAGTAAAAAATGCTGGATTTATTTAGCTCGGGAATCATGTCTTTGTGGCTGGACATGGCTGGGGTAGGCAGTGCCGCGCCGAATGCTGCGTCAGTGCTGGCTTGGCGGGGAGGAATACCCGGGTTAGTGGTGGCCGAAGATTTGGCTTTTGGGGGAATAGATGCGGCAAATCCAGACTTGCCCGCAGCAGCCACGGTGCGGGAATATTTAAAAGATTTGAAGGACAAGAACCTGATTGACGGGAATCAGGGAATTTGGGTGCAAGCAGGAATAGTGCCGCTGGTAAGTCAGCAGGGGAAGATGCTGATGCCTGGGGCTTCGCTGACTAAGATTGCGACTTCTCTGGCGTCGCTGGAAACTTGGGGCCCGGATTATCAGTTTGAAACGCGGTTCCGGGGAACGGGGCCGATTAGGAATGGGGTGTTGCAGGGGGATTTGGTGGTCAGCGGCGGGGGCGATCCGCTGTTTGTGTGGGAGGAGGCGATCGCGGTGGGCAATGCTCTCAATCAAATGGGTATCGATCGCGTGGCGGGCAATTTGGTGGTGACAGGCAATTTCCGCATGAATTATCAGTCCGATCCTTTGGTTGCGGGGGAGATACTGCGGCAAGCTCTTGAAGGTAGCAGTTGGTCGCAGGACGTGGTGGCAATGTATTCTAAGATGGCTCCGGGAACTAGAAAGCCGCAAGTAACGGTTGCCGGCAGCGTCATTGCTGAGAAATTTGTGACTTCGGGGCATTTGCTGCTGAAACGCCGATCGCTCCCTTTAGCCGAAATTCTCAAGCAGATGAACGTCCACAGCGACAATGAAATAGCTCAAATGCTGGCCGACGATTTGGGCGGCGCCAAGATAGTGCAGCAGCAAGCGACTTGGGCAGCGGGGGTGCCGGCGGCGGAACTTCAATTGGTTAACGGTTCGGGATTGGGAGTGGAAAATCAGATGTCTCCAAGGGCCGCTTGTGGGATGATGCAGGCGATCGCGCGCAACCTTCAGACTACTGGGCTGACGATTGCTGACTTGTTTCCGGTGTCCGGGCGCGATCGAGGAACTTTGGAACACCGACACATTCCGCGATCGGCTGTGGTGAAAACGGGTACTTTGGACAGCGTGATTGCTTTGGCTGGAGCCATACCCACGCGCGATCGGGGTTTAGTGTGGTTTGCAATTATTAATCGCGGCACCGATTGGGACTCTTTGAGAGCGCAGCAAGATATATTTTTGCAAAAATTGGTGCAGCAGTGGGGAACAGCATCGATTTTGCCACTAGCAATTACACCGCACATTGACGGCGCCAGACCTGCCTTGGGGGCTGCAAATCGCAGCGATATTTTGGTCGGAGGTTAAGAAATAGGGGTTGAGTTGGGGTTCGGGGAAGGAGCACTGACAAAATAGCTTAGAATTGGAACAAGACTATTGTGCAAGAAGATGATCAAACTGCGATTGAAGAGATACGGGAAAAAACGCGAGACCAGCTACCGGATTGTAGCGATGAACAGTTCTACCCGCCGAGACGGCCGTCCCCTAGAAGAGCTCGGCTATTACAACCCCAGAAATAACGAAACCAGGCTGGATGTTCCAGCGATTGTCAAGCGCCTGCAAGAAGGCGCTCAGCCAACTGACACCGTGCGTGACATCCTGAGAAAAGCCCATGTATTTGAACAAGTCGGAGCCGGAGCCAACGTTGAATCCAGCACAGCAACAGTCAGCTAGTCCCAACTATGCTGGACTGGTTAAGTTTTTAATTGGGCCTTTTTTAGAGACCCCAGGCTCTTTGCGGGTTGATTGCGAACTGCACCCGCGCCAATCGCGGGTCTGGGTTAGGCTTGCTTTTGAAGATCCGGACAAAGGCCGGGTTTACGGTAGGGGCGGACGCAACATTCAGGCAATTAGAACTACGCTCGAAGCGGTGGCGCAGACGGCGGGTCAGTCCCTCTACTTAGATATATACGATGGTGAAGCGGGCGATCGCGGATCTGGCCCGCCCAGGGGCGATCGCGACCGCCCGGATCGCGACCGCCCGGATCGTGGCTCGCGGGAGCCGCGAGGCGACTTCCGACCCCGGACGCCACCTCCGTCGCCTAGTCCCTTAGCTAGCAGAACTCCGAGAGAACAACCTCGCCGTACTAACACACCTACGTTTAGAACGAGCAGAAATACTCCCGGTTATTAACTAACTGCCGAACCCAGAAAGAATTTTAGATTTTAGATTCCCTGTTGTAGACTTTGTAGTACAAGCCCCGTTAGATTTGAGATTGCCGGTTTTGCGATCGGACGCAAATGTAAAATTTAAAATCTACAAGGTCAGCGGGATCGGGTTAATCTAAAATCTAAAATTTCAAATCTAAAATCTAAAATTGCCTGACTTAATAGAAGGGAGATTTGATTTGTGCATCCAGCACCAAACTCATTTGCGATTTAAAGATAAAAGACGCCTTAGATACTAGGTAAAAGCTAGTAGCTGGCGTTTTTTTGTTCCCAAAACGCGGCTAGTTGAACTGTTAATTGTTAAGATCGTTTGCGGTAGCATCGGAATGATACCGAGGACACCGTACTGCCGTGTCCCTACCCCGCTTAATTGTAGGGACGCGGCAATGCCGTATCGAAAGCTGTGGATAATATTAATTCCGATGCTACACGAGTTGATATAACTTCTAATTGCTTATTTGGAGGAGCTTATGTTGGCATGAATGAAAAACTAATAATAGAGTTACCGAGCACTCAAAGCGCAATGTCCTTGGCCGGTAATCAAGAAGAAAACCTGAAAATGATCTCTAAGCAAACCGGTGCTAACGTGGTAATGCGAGGACAAGAACTGCTGATTTCCGGCACAAAAAGTCAAGTAGAATTGTGTCATAAATTAGTGCGATCGCTATCCGACTATTGGAAATCCGGCAAAACTATTACCGGAGTTGAAATCCAGACGGCCCGCCACGCTTTGGATACCAACCGCCAAAATGATTTGCAAGACTTGCAGCGCGACGTTCTCGCCAGAACCCGCCGCGGCGAAGAAATTAGAGCCAAAACCTTCAAGCAGCGGCAGTACGTCCAAGCAGTACGCACGCACGACCTGACCTTTTGCATTGGCCCCGCCGGTACTGGCAAGACATTTTTAGCAGCTATTTTCGCCATCCAAGCTTTGTTAAGCAAACAGTACGAACGGCTAATCTTAACCAGACCGGCCGTAGAAGCTGGCGAAAAATTAGGGTTTTTGCCGGGAGATTTACAGCAAAAAGTCGATCCGTATTTGCGCCCGCTTTACGACGCCCTGCAAGAAATGATCGACCCAGAAAAAATGGCCGATTTAATGGAAAGAGGCTTGATCGAAGTAGCTCCTTTAGCTTATATGCGGGGGCGCACTCTCAGCAATGCTTTCGTAATTTTGGACGAAGCTCAAAATACGACGCCGGCTCAAATGAAAATGGTGTTGACTCGTCTCGGCTTTCGATCGAGAATGGTAGTAACGGGCGATATCACTCAAACAGATTTGCCGCCAAACCAACAGTCCGGATTGTCAGTTGCCCAAAACATTCTGGGCAACGTTGAGGGCATTGCTTTCTGCGAATTTTCTCAGGCAGATGTGGTGCGACACCCGCTAGTACAGCGGATTGTCGCTGCTTACGAACTGCACGAAAAATAATCAGCAGTCAGCAGTCATTAGTTTGTGGTTATTGCTTATTGGTTCTAATTCCCCATTCCCCATTCCCCATTCCCCATTCCCCATTCCCCAATTAAATTATGCCTAACCTGAAAGAATTCTTAGAAGCTTGCGAAAATTTGGGAACACTGCGTTTAATCGTGACTAGCAGCGCAGCGGTGTTGGAAGTGCGCGGTTCAATTCACAAGCTGTTTTATGCGGAGTTGCCGAAGGGTAAATATGCCAATATGCACGCCGAAATATTTGAGTTTCACCTGAATATGGACAAAATTAAACAGGTGAAGTTCGAGACTGGTGAAGCGAAAAGAGGCAATTTTACTACTTATGCAATTCGTTTTCTCGACGATCAAAATGAGGCTGCTTTGAGTGCATTTTTGCAGTGGGGAAAGCCTGGTGAATATGAACCGGGACAGGTGGAAAACTGGCACGAATTGAAGGATAAATACGGGGAGGTTTGGGAACCGCAACCTGTGGATGAGTTATGAAGCTATTTTTTTCAGAAGATTGTAGCAAAATTATCAAAACATCTGGACATTCAAGTAAATGATTGCTCTACTCCTAAAGGTGAAGCTTGATAAGAACGTTCAACACTTCTGTAAAATTGGTAATAAAATGCCTCAGAAACAGAAATAAGTAAATGAAATCAATCGATCGAACATTAAGGAGTTGGAGCGGTCATTGCTGGATGTACATAACTATCAATAGCCTTCGATCGCATAAAACAATTGCCATTTGTTTGTGTCGCTTCACTAGAGATAGTTGCTGCAATTACTCTAGACATTGCATTTGGTTCTAGCCAATTTAATGATGCTAGCGCCAGAAATTGTTCTTAGGCGCTAACAACAAAGGTATTTGCCACAGTGCACAGTTGTCCATTAATACACAAGTAGCAAACTAATTGAACCTACCTCCATGCAAAAAATGAAAATCTGGATGAACTAGCCACTACTTATACCCATGCAACGAGCAAACCGCACTGGGTAGGGACGATCGCACTTGTGACTGCGATCCCCCCAAACCATTCGAGAAAATCGGAAAGTTCCTGCTTGCGATCTTCGACATTATCCGCAAGGATCAGAATTTGTTTGCCGCTACAGCGTTCAATAATCGCGCGAACGTCGTCTTTATAAGGTCGCTTCGCGTGATCTACAAACACCAAATCCGGCAGCGGAATTTCATTGGGAATTTGCCTAATTGCCTCCTCAGAAGGACAAACCCACTGCCGAATCTGGCTATCTATTCCTGCTTGTTGAAAGTGTTCCCCGGCTTGCTCTGCCACAGATTTATCGAACTCGACGGTGTGGATGATTGCCTGAGGATCTCCAAGTGCGAGGTAGCAGGTAGAGAGACCATATCCCGTACCAAGTTCAAGGATAGTCTTTGGTCGTACAGCAGCAACAACACCTTGCAGAATTGGGCCGGTATCTTGACGAATCGGATTTCGCCAAGCACTTTCGCCGTACTGTTCGCCACCGAGGACACGGATTTTTTCAATTACGGCTAAAACTTGTTGGTTCATATGTAAAAGTGCGTGCGATCGTCCTATGTGAGTTAAACAGGACGATCGCACAGACTCTATTTGTAGGGTGGGAACTGCCCGCCAAAACTCTACAGGTGGTGTAAAAGTTCAGTCTGCGCGATCGTCCGATTTGAGTTAAAAAGAGAAGGTGGTTCTGATTGCTCCGACAACAACATCCGGGTTGCGATCGTCATGGTTGGGGGCGGTCAACCAGAAGATACCAGGAGTAATCGTGATATTGTCGGTCAGTTGATGGGTATAAAAGGCTTCAATGTGAAACCCCAGGTCGCGATCCTTGCGCTGTCCCGCAGGTAAACCAATCGCTCGAGCGATCGCCCCATTGCTCGTACCAGTCAACCGAGGTTGCACCCCAAAAACAATACCAGCTAAGTTGCCTTCTTTGCCCAAGTCATAAAAAGCCAGAGAAAAACGATAGTCCACCACATTAGCATCTCCCTTCGTACCGTTGCCCAAGGCACGAGCATTAATCAAACCGACAGAACCGCTTAACCCCAAAGTCCGCGAGACTCGATAAGAGATTCCAGGAAGATAGGCGTTGGCGACAACTGCTCCTGCTCCTTGAATTTGGGCAGCGTTACTGCCGCTGAACGTATCAACCCCAAATTGAGGAGAGTATAAGTGGACATAATTTAAAGAAATATCGAGCGGGCCGAAATCGAAGACCGTTCGTATAGAACCGCTGTAGCCGGCTTTGGAGAAACCTACACTCGGGTCGTTAGTCCGGAATTCGCTGCCGGCGGCGAAATCGAAGTTCAACCACGGAGTTGCTTTCCACTGTACGCCAATCCCTGTCTGCTGAATGGCGGGGTACAGAATTGGGTTGATTGAACCAAAGTACGATAGAGCTCCTGTAGTCGGACTGGCAAAGGGACTCAGGGGTGCTGAAAGTAGCCGGTTGCTAGAAAAGGCATTTAAAGAAACCAGCAGTTTGTCACCCACCGGGAAGCGGTATCCCAATCCGATCAAATTCAAACTTCCATTTCCTGATATGTCGGATGGCAGGAAACGAGTTTCATCAGTCGGGCCGCTGAGACGACCTTGCGGAAATTCGGTAGCTGTGTTAAGTGGCCTTAAATTTATGGCTTCCAGAACGACGAACAAGTTGTCTTGACCCGTGAAGCTGCTATTCAAGTTGAGTTGGAGTCGATAGCCCAATGTAGTGTTATTCGCATCGCTAGCATTTTTGCCAAAAGCATCTCCCAGATAAGTCAACACCTGACCCGTCAGCTTTGTGGTGGTGGAGAATTGGTTGGCTTCGAGTTCTGCTGTGCGAGCTTCCAAAGCATCGACGCGCCCGCGCAGGGTTGCCAATTCCGCTGCAAATTCTTCTTGCAGCCGTTGGACGGCAAGCAAGTCTTCTTTGGTCGCTAAATTTGTCGTTCCACCAGTAATTACCTCCCTCACTTTATCCAAGCAGGCGTTTAAGCCGGCGGCAAATTCGTAGCGGGTCATTGCCCGGTTGCCGCGGTAGGTGCCGTCGGGATAGCCTGCGATACAACCGTACCGTTCGACTAGAGATTGCAGTGCTTGAAATGCCCAATCTGTTGGCTTCACGTCGGATAGCTGAGAGACTGAGGTCACTTGGTCCATCGACGATGTGTTGTCTTCTGATAATTCCGGGTTGAGGGTATTTTGCAAGTCAGGCTCAACAGAGGTATCCCGATCGAGAAGCGATGATTCGGGGTTGGGGGTTTTTTCCCTGGCTGGCTCAATTGAGGTATCTTTTTGTGGAAGTTCTGCTGTTAGCCCTGAGACAGGAATCACTTGTTGGGTCCAGGTGCTCTCTGGCGATGGATCGGAAACTAGGGAATTTTCCTTTGTTGCCTCTGACCCTGTTTCCAGATTTGGACCGATCTGTTGACTGAAATCTGCCGTTTTGTGCGTTGCTATTTCAGTGTTAGTAGGGGTTGGAAGCAGGCCGTTCGGGGAGTTCTCGCTCACCTTTTCGCCGCTAACTGGCGTTGCTATTTCAGTGTTAGTAGGGGTTGGAAGCAGGCCGTTCGGGGAGTTCTCGCTCACCTTTTCACCGCTAACTGGCGTTGCTATTTCAGTGTTAGTAGGGGTTGGCAGCAAGCTGTTCGGGGAGTTCTCGCTCACCTTTTCACCGTTAACTACTGATTCTGGTAGTGGCTCTGCTTCGGCGGCTATTATTTGGGGATCGCTTTCTTCGCTGTTGATTGGTGAAGCTGTTGGTTCTTCCGTAATTGGGGAATCGACTGCCCGGGCGATCGCCAACGGCATCAGTCCACTGCCTAAAACAGTTAGCGTAACTACTAAAGTTTTGCCAAAAAGTGTATTCATAGTATATTGCTCCTCACATCCTAGTTGGTAACATATCACAACTTGCGTACTCACTCACTTTTTTTATTGTTTGCTGCGAGCCAGCAATTTCCCAACTTTATTTGTGGCGTTTGATGGATAGCTTGCTACAATAAATTATTTGAGGTAGGCGAACCTAAAAACTTAATCCTGCTTGTAGCGGATTGTTACGAACGTAGCGTTACAATAGCTTTACACGTCGATCGAGCACAGAAGGCATAAAGCAGAGGAATAAAAATTTAGCCAGTGAGATGCAGTTTGGTATGAGAGCAATTTGGGGTTTTTGTTGGGTTTTGGCGTTACTTTTGTGGTGCGGTGATGCCAGTGCGGGAGTTTTGAGCGATCGCACATCCAGTTTTCCCAATTGGGAAGGCAAACCTCCTATCGCTGTAGCTAAGGGAGATTTGGTTTATCCAGATTGGATGGCCGGCACTTGGAATGTTGCGAGCACTTTGGTAGATTTAGCATCTCCTTTAGCCCCAAATATTATGACACCCGGGTTTGAAGGCAACCGCCGCTATTTGCAGCAGCCGGTATTGTTTAAAGTGCGGTTTCAACCGGAAAAAAATATTGGTTTTGGTTCTAATTATATATCTAAAAAAGCTACAAAGATTGTAGCCGATCGCACTTTTAACGGTTTGAATATTGCCAAGGCTTATTTAGGCGACGGTGGCGTACTTTCGGTGAAAGTCGATCCGACCAATCCCAACCGCCAAATTACTGTTTTGAAAGGGGAACGACAATTAATTTCGATTGTTACCAGTCGGGGAACTGAGACGCCGAATCCTCGCGAGTTTGTGTCTGCTGAGATTTCTCAGCAGGTGTTTCGGGGAGAGTATGATATTTATTTAAACGAGGTGGAAACAACCACGGCTTATCGAGTTGTTGGAGGCGGAGAAAATGGCGATTCTGCCAGTAAGAGAATTGAGGCGGATCAGGTGACAGCGATTTATTTGTCGCCGCAAGACCCGGATTATTTTGCTGCTGGTGGGCATCCTGTGGCTTTGTACCGATATCGGTTGGAGTTGGTGCCGGCATAATGTAAGTTGTCATCTCGATCGACTTAGCAATCATCGGCTTGGCGATCGCCATCTCTCTCCTGTCATCAGCTTTCCTAATCACACTCATCAGTTAAACTGTCGCCAAACCCCTTTACAAACCTTAA
>NZ_JAUBTB010000060.1:0-48009 GCF_036704965.1 Microcoleus sp. F10-B2
TGGTTATTAAATGGGAGCGAAAAATCAAAAATAAAGGCAATGCTATTTTATCCGGTTTAGCTGCGTAGCAGCTTATCAACAAGTATTCTTCTGTAATTCACAGTTTTTCTTGGCTTCTGCGTTCCCCCCTGCTGGGGTAGGGGGGTTGCCTTTTACCTTCTGCCTTCAGCGAATAGGGGCAAAACTGTAGATTTTTTGAGGTTCGAGCCGATCGCAAATTCCAGTCAATTCTGACAAAAGGAATGTCTCGCGATCGAGCTGGACTTGCAGGGTTTTGAGCGGATCTGCACCGGAGGAAACCATGAATTCTAATGTTTCCAAATTCGGCTCGGTGCTGATTTCGCCCAGAATTTTGCCGATCGCCTTGACGTAAGGATGGTTTACATCCGAGTACCAGTCGGGGGCTGCGAGTCCGGGTTGATCGAAGCCGAGGTGAACGATGAGGGAGCCTTCTCCGAAAAGGGCTATTCCCACCGGCCGCGCTTCTTCTTGCAGCAGCAAGTGCTGGCTAGCCGCCAAATGCCGCAGTTTTTCGAGGTGTTCGTACCGATTTTGAATAGCTGAATCTTCCTCTTTTCCTTCTGCTTTCTGGCTTCTGGCTTCTTCCTTCGTTTCGTCCCACTGAATCGCCACTGTTACTAAATAAGTTTGCAGCAGCATATGACCGAGTTTTTCGGCTTTTGTTGCCAGATAGATCGAGTTGTAATCTGTGGCTTCAATTAGTAAGGGAACGCGATCGGCTACTTCAATCCCGTAACCTTTCAAACCCGCAATTTTGCGGGGGTTGTTGGTAATCAACCGAATTTTTTGAACTCCCAAATCGTTGAGCATTTGCGCTCCGACGCCGTAGTTCCGCAAGTCGGCGGGAAATCCCAAACGCTCGTTTGCTTCTACAGTATCGTATCCGATATCTTGCAGCGAGTAAGCTTTTAGTTTGTTTACCAATCCAATTCCCCGACCTTCTTGGCGCAAGTAAACTATGATGCCAGCACCGGCATTTTCAATCATTTTCAGTGCGGCTTGCAGTTGCATCCGACAGTCGCAGCGCAGGGAACCCAAAGCATCGCCGGTCAGGCATTCGGAATGCACCCGCACCATCACGGGTTTGTCTTTAAATTCTGCCGGGTCGCCCTTGACAACGGCGACGTGTTCTGAGTTGTCTTGAGTGTCGCGGTAGGCGTAAATCATAAACTCGCCGAATTGAGTGGGCAATTTGGCGACGGTTTCGCGGCGGACGAATCGATCGTGCTTGAGCCGGTAGCTAATTAAGTCGGCAATACTGATTATTTTTAGGTTGTGGAGTTTTGCGTACTCGATTAATTCGGGCAACCTCGCCATCGAACCGTCGGGGTTTTGAATTTCGCAGATGACGCCGCTGGGATACAGTCCAGCGAGTCTGGCGAGGTCAACCGAAGCTTCGGTGTGACCGGCGCGTTTGAGGACGCCACCGTCGATCGCCCGCAGGGGGAAAATGTGACCGGGACGGCGCAAGTCTTGAGGTTTGGTGTCCGGGTGGATGGCTACTTGGATGGTGCGCGCCCGGTCTTCGGCGGAGATACCGGTACTGACGCCGTTGACTGCATCGATGCTGACGGTGAAGGCTGTTTGGTTGTTGTCGGTATTTTTGCTGACCATCAGGGGCAGTTCCAGGCGATCGAGCCTTTCGCCGCTCAATGCCAGACAAATCAAACCCCGGGCGTTCACGGCCATAAAATTGATGTTGTCGGGGGTGGCGAATTGGGCGGCACAAATCACGTCGCCTTCGTTTTCGCGATTTTCGTCATCGACTACTACCAGGGGGCGACCTGCTTTGAGGTCTGCGAGGGCGCTGTCGATCGAGTCAAATTGAAATGATTGTGTTGAGGTGTTGTTATTGGGCACTGAGAAGTTCAAGCTATAAACAGTAATGTTATGGAAATAGAATCTATTTGTGATTGTAACCTTTTGTTTCCGACAGGGCGATTCCCAGTCCAGATGAGTTTGACAATATTTTTTAGTTCCATTACAATAAATATTGTACTTTGTCAATAAAATATTTCCTTAATATTGCATGAGCTTGACTGATATCGTCGATCGAATCATCAAGTCTGCATCGAATTTAAACGAAATTGTTTTAAGTCCATTTATGGGTTCCGGTACTACAGCAATTGTGGCTCTGAGTTTGCAGGGTCAAGTTATGAGATTTGAAATTAGGGCTGATACGGCGATATTGCGCCTAATCGAGTTGATGATTTTTTGACTGACAAGGAACTCACAGAAGCACAGTTATATTTATTCTCTAGTTGGTAATTGCAGCAATTTATAAACTTTAACTATTTTATAGATTGGTATCAACTAGAAGGTTGGAGGATAAGTAAAGCGATCGCTGAACACTCAGCGGCAATCTCGCGTGGCTAGCTTACTGAAGCCGATAATTGCTCAAAAAATTAGGAATATCTGTCTAAGTTCATAAGTGCTGCGCCTTGACAAATAAAATTTTACGAGAATGCAAAAGACTCGTTTCACATTCTCGGCAGCAGTAACGCAAGCAGCACCCAAAGCCCCCAGAACCAGCACAAAACTCAAAAACAATGGTTGAAATCCGAGCAGGGTTGCCAAGAAGTCCAGGGAATGATTATTGTCACTCCGATGCTTGATGGCGCTGCCATAAACAAGTATTTTCCGGACGGACTGTTGATAATGGATTGGCGGGTATGAATGATTACCACAACCAGCGATACAGAGATTATTTTTACCTCTGTTTCCGTTCAACTCCCGATCGATTGCTTGAAGAGTAACTGCGAAGTCACAACAGCAATCCGGCAAGAAATTGAAGCCACGTCGCTACTCCCTCAAAAGGAACTGCCAGATCGGGAATGGCAAGGAGCTTAAATTGAGAGACCACTAATTTTGGATTTACGACCTAGCTTTTTTTGGTATTAATTTATTATGTTAAAGTCTTTTTTCTTCCTTTATTGTAGAGAATGGTACTCTTGTCATGGATTTTTTCCATGCTTCGAGCGCATGAGTCTGTCAAGAGTTCGGTAGAAAAAGACGATAGGATTCGCTGTCTATCAGAATTCTGAAACCCAGCCACATCAGCACAAAAGGGAAAATCTTGCTCGCATAACGGCTGAGTACCAAAGCAATACCAGGTAGATGCGTCAGAGTATAGGACATAAACAGCCAGCAGCAAACAATAAAATAGCAAACGGGTATAATTACGGACAGATTTTGGATTGAGCTAGTGGCAAACAAAGGGATATAGATCCCAAGATTGTTGCCGCCGTTAGCAATCGTGACCGAGGAGACGCGATAGGTCTGCGGATCGCGGATTACGTCCCAGAGCGATCGCTTTCTTGAATCAAAGCCTCGAAATTTAGAGTTTCTTTTCAGATTGGCTGACTTATCTTCGGCTGAATCATCCTTGTTAAGGTTGAGTAAATTATTCAAGCCAATGAGTATCGGCAAAATCCCCAGTAGCCCCGTCCAAGTTGAGGGAATTGCTAGCCCCACCAAGAAACCAACCAAACTTACCATCACCAATACCGTGAACCCTAGAAGCTCACCCACCACAATGTGTTTAGGACGAAAAGTACGATTAACCTCACTGAAGAAAGCTGTCAGATAAATGTTGTCGTCAAACGTTGTTGCGACAGCAACAGCCAGTCCGATCTTAATTGTTGCAATTAACCAATCCATTACCATCTCTCACTCAATACCTATCCGATCGCCGAAACTAACGATTTCTCAACCGTTGTGAAGAATCACCATAATCTCGGTATGATAATGTGAGTATCGCATATTGGGTGTAACAAGCGAGCAAATTTGGTAGTTTATCCGTATCAATCGGTGCTTTGACTTGCTCCCCCATTTTCAATTCATCCAAGAATGTCCATCACCTGTGTTTATCAAAGGAGTCATTATGATTAGCCGTTTGATTGACCTTCTGCCTAGAGGCGCAGGTCAAAATATCTTACGGTCGCTCACCTCGGCCACTCGTAGATCGGCCGCCTATCGGTTTGTAGGTCTGTTTTGTATCGGCATTGTCTCGGTTTTGGTCTTGAGTCTCGCTTTTGACAGTCATGCTGTTGCCGCTTCTGCCTCTGGCAATGTACTCTCCCCTCTAGTAAGTCAGGTAAATCAGGTCAAATTGCCTAAAGAATCAACAATCCGGTTACTGGAAACGGTGGGACTGTTTGTAGGGGGCATACTTTTCTGTGTATTTTTGGATCGCTGGTTTTCTAACCGTTCTGCTCATTCGGGCAACACACCCTTAGCTGAGCAAGCGCGGCGGCTCAAGCAACTCAAAATCGGTTATCCAGAGGGTATGACAAATCTGGAAGTCCTGCGTGCTAAAGGTTGGCTCGAAAGCCGTTTGCGACCATTTGGGCTGAGTGTTACTTGGACAAGCTTCTTATCAGCTTCTTCCCTGATAGAAGCATTAAGCAATGGGACGATCGATTTCTGCGGTGGCGGTGGTACGGCCAGCATCTTCTCGCAAGCAGCAGATCATGTGTTTGTGCGGGTGGCTAAAGAAAAATATACTGCTCCCAAAGGTCAAGCAATTCTAGTACCAGAAGATTCGCCAATTCAGACGGTTGCCGACCTGAAGGGTAAAAAGATAGTTTTTGACAAAGGCTCAAGCGCCCATTATGTGCTGGTGCGAGCACTGGCAAAAGTGGGATTAGAGTTTAGTGACATTGAGCCAATTTATCTGACCCAGCCACAGGCGCTTCCCCTATTCCGCGCGGGTGAGGTCGATGCTTGGGTGATTTGGGTTCCCTACACGACAACTCAAGTCCGAAGTGCTTATCCAGGGCGCTCAATTGCAGACTTAGAGAGCATCTTTGGTGACAAAGCCTCTTTAGAAGTTCCGACCTATTACTACGCGATTCCAGAGTTGGTACGCGACTATCCCGACTTGCTCAAGGTGATTTTAGAAGAGGTAAATGAAGCGGGAGCTTGGGCTAAGAAACAGGAATTAGAAGCTACTGTGCGATTGGCAGAACACCATCAAATAGATCCATCCATTGTAGAAATTTTACAGCAACGTAGTGCCGAACGCGCTATTATCCCGATCGACGACCAATCGCTCACGGCCCTACAGCACCAGGCAAATATGTTTAGAGATTTAGATCTGATTCCTGAGCGGGTGAATGTGAAAGATGGAACCTATAGTTTGCAGACCAAGCAAAACTGGACTTATTAATCTGAGAATTATACTCGAGTGTAATTTTTGTCTGATATGACCTATGTTTTTTTTAGCACAAGTCGGTCAAATATCAGCTCTGTTTGGGTTTCCGGCGGGGTTGTCACTCCGCCACCGGCAAACCTACATCTTGAGTAGCTGCATTGCCCGCATTTTTCCTAAAAAAAAAACCCTCAACTTTGTGAGGGCTTTGCGATGCCAGGAACGAGACTTGAACTCGTGACACGTGGATTTTCAGTCCAGCTTACTCAAAAGTCAGTTGTAAGCAACTGTTAACGGAATGTGTCCAATTCCACTTTTGCTAATTTTAGCTAGGCGATCGCAAAACCGCTCCCAACCACTTCTATTCCGTAAAACTAAACACCCAGCCGATCCAGGAACGTTGGCATCAAAATGCACCCCTAATTCCGATCGACTTCCACCAGCGCCAACCACAGGATCGGGAGTAATATGAAAGAACCAACCTTCTACGCCTCTGGTGTCAAGCCAATACGGCGTAGTTGGAATTTCGTAATTCCCCCTTGGTAACGGGCCTCTTGCAATCGCCCATTCATCACCTGGTTGCTGCCAGCCAGTGCAGCCAGAAGTAGCCAAATATTCAATTTCTTCACCAGTGGGATAATGAAGATTAAGGCTGCCGTAAATTAAATCGTTGCTTGCAGCCAAATTCATTTGAAAACTCAACCTGTAATCCTTCTTCATATTACTTGGCTAATAATTCAACGTGTACTATAAATAGTAAAACACAATAACTTAATTTATGGCAACCCCAAAAAGCGTCAACAAAAATATTAGTGGCAAAGATTTACAGCCTACCAAAGAAGAGCCGAGTTTGCTTTTTGCAATACAAGAGCTACTAGGTGGTCAAATAGATTTTGACGAGTGGTTTCAAGAATGGAAAACGGGGTTTTTTCCACGAGCAACCGTAGTGCCTGGAGATAAACAAAGCGATTGGACAATTCCTAAAATACTAGAAATTACACCCGTCAATTCTAAAAGTGGTTGCAGAACGTTTAAGTATTTTAGAGACAGGGATGAGCCAGAAAACGGTGTAATTATTTCTGGCACACCATCAATGTTGGTGCAGCAAATTGTACAAATTGACCATCAACAAGCCGCATCAGGCAAAGGGTTCAAGCCTAACAGTTACGAAAACAGTGTAAAAGGCTATCCAATATTACACTTATATTTTAGAGAAAAGAAAAAATTGACTTTGCCTGATAGGATAATAGAAGGGCAACTCACATTTAGATTAATTAACGAAAAAGACACATCGTTAACAGAAGCTAATTTAAATCAATTGGCGAAATCTATACACAGTAATTTGTCAGGTTTTGTTTGGAGAAAAGGTAAAAAAGTTCTTAGTTATAATGCACCTGAGCAAGGATTTAAACGCACTTGGTATTTAGTAAACAATGAAGAAAATGGTAAACAGCTTTTAAACAAATTGCTAGCTATTGCTAAACAACCATTGTTACCAGGTAAATTGCGTTTAAGCAAGGCCTTAAATGAAGCAATAGCTTTCCCTAAAAATAAACCAGACATTATTGTACTTAAGAAGAAAGTTAAACAAGCTACAGAGCGACCTGTAGCTGATGTGCAGCTAGTATATGCAGAATTAATACTTGCTTCACTACCAGAACCAATCAGGCTTATCGACAAAGGAGCAATAATACTCAAATAAAAAACTTATTAAACGATTCTAATGCAGTCATAAAACAGTAATAACACATCGGAAACTTGTAGAGTTTCCGATAATAAACCACACTCTAGATTTAAAAATATTTTTTTCTAAACCCTTGACAGTTTTTTCTGTCTAAAGTTAGAGTGCAAGAAATCACTTATTAAAATATGCCAAAAGTTAAACACCTTGTAGATGGGCCCGGCACTAGCAAGTTAGCCATGCTTCTCAACGACGTAACCTATGCAAATATAGGGACATTTTTGGGCGTAGCTAAAGCTGGAGATGGAGCAAATCCGGCTGGTACGTTTTCTGAGACTTCAGCATCCGCAGTCAAAAAAGGGCTGATTGGAGTAGCAACAATTTCTTTAGTCAACGCTGCAAAAACTAAACGCAGTACGCGTAAAGTTGTTTGTTCGCTTGACAAAATGGACTCGGTAATAACTGATTTGCCTGGAAAAACTATCGGCGAGCTAACAATTAGCAGCGCGAGGTTTTCCACTCGCCGGAGGTTGCGTTAATGCCTAAATTGACTAAAATGGCGGTTACTACAACTGTTGGGACAGGTACTAAAGCTTATGTATTTAGAAGCTATGCCCCAACTTATGCTCAAGTAAATGCCGTTGTCGGGATTGATCCTGCTACAGAAGCACAACAAGCTTTACCTTTATCAAGAATTGAGGATTTGATTGCAGCGAACATTTTGCAAGTTATGGCTTGTCAAGTAGGTACTACCCCCGCTACTCGACAAACTTACAAAATACTTTGCAAAAATGAATTAGTAGAAGCCGCAGAAGCCGCCTTGATCGGTAAAACGGTAGGCAAGGGCGCAGTTGTTTCTGTATCAGCGAATTTAAGCGCTGAAAATTACCTGTAATACTTGATTTAAGGCGACAAAAATAAAATGCTAAAAGGATTAATAGTTCAACTTGAAGGAGATGATTATGCTTTTTATAGTAATGCCAAAGTGTACGAAGATACTGCTATAGCAGCAGCAACAGGAATTTTGGCAGCGCCTAGCCTACCTAATGCTACACATCCTTGTCCTTATCGAATTGAAGATTTACTTCAAGCTCGAGTGATGTACGCGGTGAAAGTTCGACTTAAAGATGGCACAGCAGGAAAAACTACCAACAGGCGACTCTATATATCTAAAGAAAAAAGATTGACTTACCGATCGGCGTCGCCAGCAGGATTAGTGGGTGCAATTATTGACGGCAAAACCGTGCTTTCTGCAATGATTCCCCGCAAAGCTAGTTTTAGGATTTAAAGAAAAATATATGGTTCTAGTTCCTGTTTACAAAGAAGATAATTTGCAGTTAGGACTAGAGCCGTACATTTTGCCCGTTACTTTTACAGGAGCTATTCTGATTGCAAAAATTGAATTTAGTAATCCTGCAATCAAAATCTATGCGGGGCTACTAACTCCTTTTACGACCGAGGAAGGAATAGGTCGTGTTTACGTGAACAGTCACCGACTGAATATTAATCAATCTAAATATATCTACGTAAACCTTCCGTATTTTCCTAATACTTATCAATTACAATTTATTTGTAGTTGGTGGCTTCGCGTTCGCTTATTTACCCTCTCAATTTGGGAATACACTTAAATGTCTAATTCTCCGGTCAATCTCACATTAGGAGATTTGCAAGCATTGTTTGCTTTTGGTTGTTTAGTTGGTTCCGCAGCTTTTGCTATTTCTAGCAAACTTAAAGAGGCTGCAATTGACAAAATGTATGCCAAAATGATTCAAAGTGTAAATAATGATTTGGATAAATTTCGCAATGAAATCAAGCAAGATTTACATCATTTTAGAGTAGAACAAGACGACAAAATTGATAAAGCTGAAGAGAAATTATTTAAAACACTTTCTAATTATAAAGTAAAAGCCGGCGAAAGAGAAATGCGTTTAACAACTGTGGAACGCTTTTTAGAAAGTCGATTTAAATATCAATTGCGTCCCCAAGTCTCAAGTGATTACTTGCCTTCAGACTTTACGCCTAATCAACCCCTACAACAAAGTGAAGAATGGATAAATTTTCCTATAGAGTAATTGTAATTACAGTTTGCAGTGTATTATTAATTTTAGTAATAGGCGGCTTAAATTTAGCAATACGAACAGGGGACATTCCATTACAAGTTTCAGCTTTAGCTAGTACGGTGATAGCTTACGTTGCAGGGCTCATAACTCCAATACCCAAAAAAGATTTATAAATTAGTATTTAGTGCGGTAAATATTTGAGTAAACTCACATATGAGACTAACAAAAACATTTCCCTTAACTTTAAACTCTAGCTATGTAGCAAACAGCATTTTAGAAATTTGTCATTTACGTGACATGACTTTTGATGCTGACGAGCAAGTCGGCGTATATTTAGAGGCAATTTACGCAACGGTAAATGTACAATCGTTTGGGTTGCAAAAATTTCCCAAGTATGACGGATCGGAGTCAGAAGAAGAAAAAGTAAGCAAATTTTACAAAGCGCAAGCAGATAGCCAAAAAATAGGATTTGAAGTATACGGGCGTAAAAATAATTCGGGTAACTGGAATAGAAAAACTCAAATAATAATAACTAATGTGGGGCGGTCGCAAAATTTAGACTTTCTACCGCTTTACTTGGCGCAAGCTGGGGTGCGGATTTTAGAAGCTAACGACGCGCTAGCTGTTAAACTTGTTGATTACGGAAATGGCTTGCTTAAAATTAATGACGAGTTGCACATAGAATTCGCGTTGTCGCTTGAAATTGAAAAAAAAAATAACTTAGATGCCGTAAATGCCCGAATTGAAGCACTAGAATTAGCTTTGAGTGGCAAACTGACCAACCTACCAAATAACATTTTACTGGGCAGAAATTCAACAGCAGGGATAGTGGAAATTATTCCGCAAAGTACCTTTGCAAAACCCGCCGATATTAACACGGCAATATTTAATTTAATCGGAGGCGCGCCAGGGGCTTTAGATACGCTAGACGAACTATCAGCGGCAATCAACGACAATGCAAGCTTTGGAACGGCAATGGTTAATTCTTTAGCCGCTAAAGCACCCCTAGAATCTCCTGTTTTTACAGGCCCAGTAACAACAGAAGGAAACATCATTTTTCCTGCAATTCAAAACCCGTCCAGCAATGTTAACGTACTTGACGATTATAAAGAGGGAACTTGGACTCCGTTACTTACTTACACAACGCCGGGTACAGCTAGTATTAGCTATCACCGCAACACCGGAAGATATCAAAAAATAGGAAATAGGGTATTTATTGCGTTTGATATTAGATTAAATACCTTTTCTAAGGGTACAGCATCTGGCTACCTAATAATATCAGGACTGCCTTTTACGCCCCGAGCGGGAAGCGGTTATGACAATAACTTCGGTTTCCTGCTCGTGGGAAATTCGCCATTTAGCGGCAGTCCCAACATACAAACAGCTACGGGACTGTCAGGCGGAAATGTTCTTTTTGTTTTTAAAGCAGTCTCGGGTTCAGTCAACGTACCTCTAGACGACCCTACTAATGGAGCATTGTATTGGGGGCAAATCAATTACGAGGCCATAAACTAAGGGTGAAAATATGGTTAGCAAGTCACGCGGAAGCGGAAGCGGGATTAATCTCGGCAAACCAAGCGAACCGTCGCAAGGTGCGATCGACTTAGGGAAAAAAGACGAACAACCAACAACAGGGGGTAGGGGCTTAGGCGTAGGGATAGAGAGGCAACTGGGAACGATCGGCGGATTTGACGTGGAAGCAGAAGTGAGCGCCGACATTCGGCGACTGCTGCCAGGCGGTCGCCTCGACTTGGGCGTTACCAAGACAGCAGAAGGAGCTACCGAGGTAGAAGCAGGAATCGGGGGGCGGATAGCGACCCCTTTAGGTGGATTTGGCGCGAGCACGTCGGGGAAAATCTCTATTAACCCGAATACTGGGGCGATCGAAGTAGAATCGATAACGGGTCGGGTAGAAGCTGGCGGCGTAAGTATTGAAGCGGCAGTCGATCCAGATACGGGAAAGACTTCGTTAGAGGTTTGTTACACCTTTGGAATTGTTAGCACTTGTATATCAATCAAGCCCGACGAAGATGATAAGAAGGGAGTAATACCGCCTGAGCCAATACCCGATCCCATTACCGATCCGGCATACCCGCCAAGCCCTACAGCGCCGAATACATCTTTTAAGGTGGGTGATTGCATTTACATAGAATATTGGCATCGAGGTAAAGTATTTGAAAATTACCAATTAACTACATCTTTTGATATTAAAACACCCGCCCCTCCTGCCGCTGGCGCTTGGTCGCCTGCATACAAAGTAACTGAAGCGCAAAAATTTGTACCTAACAACATTTTATTATTTGTAGGTTATTTTACGGGCGGACACAATGCTAGCGCTGTTCTGATCAAGAGTGGAACTGATGCACAGAAAGAAGCCATAGCAAGTCAAAAAGCTTATCGTTACGTTTATGGAAGGTATTATCCAAACGGATACATTTCCTTCGTACTCTCCACTGATATATTTTATGTCAAAATAAATGGAGAATGGATTTATCGGGCAACTATTACAGAACACGCCAAAACGTGTCAATGCCCCGGCGAGCCACCAAAACTAACCCTTGCTCCCCCTTTACCAAACCCCCCCCAAAAACCGCACATGAACGACGAATGCTGCAAAAAAATTGACAAAATGTACAAGATTTTGGGAATCGAAAAATTTGAGCGCAATAAATTTGACGTAGCAAATGCTTTTTTAGTTGCTGGAGGACAGGGCAACACAAAATGTATGGACTTGTATGAGTTGCTTCAATCAATAGTGCAAATGCTTGCCAACGGACTAATCTTAAATCCCAAGTGCGCGCCGGGTGGTCTGCCTTGGGAAAGTGCAAACGCCTCCGCATGGGCGGGGCAGATGTACGAAATGCAGGCTGAGAGTATGTCGGATGGCAATCAATCTCAAAAGGTGGAAGTGGCTGTGATGTACGCCTTAGCTCAACAATCAATGATGATTGCTGAGATTAGCGAGAAGGTGAAATTTTTGGCTGATGCTATCGGACTACAGCCAGAGCCAGTACCAAAATCAATTACCATTCCCTTTACTATTCACGAACAGCACAAGCCCTTTACAGGATTCGATCCGCGCAAAAAAGGAGTGCCGCCAAAACCTAAAGAAATTGATGTAACAGCAGCAACAAAGACAGACGAATCAACCGAAAAAACCATCTCTAAAATGCTCTTCCCTTCGCAAATTCCAATAATTTCGTGGCAATTTAACCCCGAACACAATTCAATCATTGAAACCCTCAGAGATAGCTAATAATTATGGCGACACAACCTAAAGGCAAAGGCAAAGGAACTTCAAAGACTATTCTTCGACAAGAGTTTGCCAACCGCAAACAGTCAATGTTGAGGGAGTTAGAGCTGGGGATTTTAACCCAGCAACAAACATTGGGACTAACCGTAGATGGAGACATGAAAATATTTGTAAGAACATTAATCCAAAAACTCAAGAAAAAGTCAGGTGCTAACAGATAATTCATATTTGCCTCGGCAAATACCAAAATAGGAGAGGTAAATGGCTAAAATAACAATTGGCACCGGCGGCACATTCAAAGGGGATTCAGTTGAGGCTCAACTTTGGGAAGGTCTACACCATTATCAAAATGGAGAACGCGGAATCACCGAACAAGAAAAATTTTCTTTTACAAAAGATGACACCTTTATCCTTTCAGGTAGTTGGAGCCTGCCCGCATCGTTAAGCTTTAACAGCAGCACGGGAATTTTTACTGACGCCGCCAGTAACTATCTGCCGGGCGGTTTGACCTTTACACCTCCTACCGGGGGAACAATTAAAGGACAAACTCTTGCTCAATATTTTTTGGATTGTGTCAAGTATGCGATCGTTTGGCAGAACTCCAAGGAAAAAAATCCCCAAGGGTTTAACAGGGTTACGCTAAACTTCAACGCAAACGAATTAACATATTCCGGGACAATCGCTCTGCCTTACACGACTGTACTAAACGGTTTGGGCGGCGTAATTGAAACCGCGACAGAATGGCTCACAACTTAATCAAAGCATCAACTATTGATATGGCAGAACAACAGAAAAATTGGGGCGTTACGCTGGAAAATAGTGCGCTAGCATTTAGTACGCCGGGAGTAACGCCCGGTAAATGGATACAAGACACCGCAGGGCAAATTTGGCAGGGTATCAAAAATGGAGTCAAACCGGTTCTCGACTTAGGCCGCCGGATGCTCGAAGGAGGGAAAGAGTTGCTAGCTGCGATCAGCAGGGGAGATATTGGCATCTTTTTTGATTGGTTCAAAAACGACCCGATCGGGTTTCTCGCTGGCGGTGCAGCAGTTGCTGTCGGCGGATGGTTTTTAGGAAGTGCACTCGGGTTAGGTGGAGTGGCTAGCAGTGCAATTTCCAGCATTACAGCCTTGGCTAGTAGCGGTATAAGCTCCCTCTGGGCAACAGCCACCAGTATAAAAATTGGGGGATTGACGTTAGGAATGATGGTTCCCACATTGACAAGTGCTATCTGTACGGGGGGATCTATGCTAATTAACTTGGATTGGAAAGAGTCCGACAAATCAATTTTGGCTAGCTTAGAAAGCGCCTACAATGGATTTCTAGAAACTGTTGGCGAGTCGGCAGGTCGGATGCTGGCAGGATTAGTTTTGGGCGGGGGGCGAAACAATCCCAAGCTGAAAATCAATGTTTCGGCTGCTGTTGCTTTGTCAATTCAAGCAGAAATGGAGGGAAGCGAAATTGAGCAAGAATTGATAGAGGAATTGTCCAATCTTTGCAACACATTTATTCGATACGCTAAAAATCTGGCAGGGAAACTTGGTTATATGCAATTCCGCAAATGGGCTAGGGCTAATGTGCGGACTGGTATTAAATCTATTGACGCAAAGATTGCGAATTGGGGTTTGATAGAGGGCGAGAGTTACGTGATTAATACTGTAATTGACGAGAAATTAGAAAAAGTTACAGAAGACAATCCCGCTCTAGGAAGCCTTTTAACAGGCGTAAAAGAAGGGTTATTCGAGGGGCTTGGCGACTTTGTGCAAATGGTGTAAATTGCAAAACAATCGCACATCTGCGTAGACAAAAAAAACACCCGCCGCTTCGGATGTTAAACCACTTGCGGCGGGTGTCTTCATTATTTAAAAAGGTATACGATCGATCAAATCGACAACCTCCGCAGGCTGGGCAGCAGAAGCCAGCTTTATGTGCTCGTCAAACATGAGGTGATGTCGCTGGGGGTCAATACCGAAACCCTTCAAAAATTTACTCAGCCGATCGAGCTGATTTTTGGCTAGCTGCAAGCGTGATTCAACTTCAGAAAGCTCTGCTTTTGCGGTAACAATATCCCCCTCAAGCCGCTGAGATTCTGACACAAGCTTGTATTCTGCGTCAATTTCAGCCAGTCGTTCATTGACAAGCTCTTTAAATTCTGACCAACTAGACCGACCGTCAGCTTCTATAGTCAACGCGCCCTCGGCGCGATATTGTTCCCACGACCCAGACTCGTTTTTTTTGACAATTGGAACGTTAAGGGTAGTTTTCATTTTTTAGAGTTATATTGCTAAATTTGACGTTTAACTAATCCTAAAAGCCTACAACCCTTGCAGGGTAAGACTTTAAGCCAAAAGTCCAATAAATTAGACTTTTGGCTGTCGAGGGGATTATTTTCGCTCTGGCCTAAACTCATCCATTATTTATAAACTCCATTTACGATCGCCAACACTCCACCGATAGCCGAGGCTCTTGAGATTGTCGTACAACACGGAACGGTCTAGACCCTTGCATCCTGGGAGGATGGCGAGGGCCTGTTCGTACTTCTTAAGCTTGGTTTTCATGTAAATCTAAAATCTAAAACCCGCCAAACCAAAAGTGTCCGAGATTTCGGACACTCTGGGATTTACGGGGATTATTTTCGCTCTGGCCAAGTGGAAAATCAGCCAGAGGAAACGCCCGTCTTTCCGGGCTGTCAACGCCGGCCCTGTTTAGCCACTCCCGACGTTAGGGTGGGGGTTGCCCTTCCCTTACCGGCATCGAACCGGCGTGTAACTCCCTAGTCGCGACATAGGGATTCTTGCTTTTTAGGGCAATTATGAAGGCCGTCAATCAGCAAGCTAGCCGCCGTTGCTATTTTCCGGCTGTCACCGTCTTTCCGTCGTCACTTCGTCTTTCCAAAGGGTCTGCCCGTCTCTCCGGGCCGTCACGCCAGCAGGTACGCTCGGCGTTTAGCGTCTCGTTCTCTCCGAGATGCCACGCTAGCTCTCGTTCTCAGCGTCACGCTCCGACCTTGAGGAAGGGCCAGGTTCGATCCCGGTGCGCGCTACTTCTTAGGTCACTTATCAGCATCAGTAGCCTAGCTGTTACTTACTTATTTCGGATGTCAATATTAACCCTTGATAGTCGTATCCTTTACGCAGCAAAGCTTTGAACAAAAAGTCCAATAAATTAGACTTTTGACTCAAAGCTTTGCTGATTATTTTCGCTCTGGCCAAGTGGAAAATCTTACCTATTTTTCGGTGAGATAAGCTGACAATTCTGGGATTTCACCTGCGCGCTGCCACTCTGCTTCACCGCGCCGCACGTCAAAACTCTTGGTTAAGAGCAATCCTCTCAGCCATGAGATAGGATAGGGGAGCCACCGGGGCCACGGTGGAATCTTCATAAAGTTTGGGGGTTGTTGATAGGGATATCAAAATTGTCCCAAACTTTAGTCTCAAGTGGTTGTGTCAGCCTCCCCAGGTGTAATAGTCCGGGGAGGCTGAACTATTTAGTTTTCAATGTTCATTAGGACTCTCATTTCTTCCTCTCTTTCCCCCAAAAATTTTCCAGGGTCAACAAGGAACTCAGGCAAATTGTCACGGGAAACTCCGGCAAGCTCGCACAAAACGATCCATTGAAGACCTGTCATAGACAAGCGATTCCAACCCTTCGCGCCCTCCTCTTCACGTCTGCGAAAAGTAGCACCCGAAATCTTTTGCCCAGATTTATAGGTGATTACACCAGCTAATTCCTCTGGCGAAAGCCCTAGTTGTTCTCGAATTTCTTTCAAGGGACAGTCCGTTTGTGCTTGACTTTGTGATTCTTTAGCCATAATATACGAATGGATTTGCAAATTGCAAGCATTTTGCTAAACAATTTGCAAAGCGATAGGGACACCAAAAACAGACAGGTCGGGATTAGGCCCCCAACCTGTCTACATCAAATATAAAATCCACTCAAAAACGAATAACACCAAGCGGATAACTGTGTAAGTCCTGCGGGCTTCAGCGTCGCTAGGCGTTGTGTCGATTGAGAGCTTTTCCTTCTTGTATCTCAGGTTGCATCGGTTCGCAATAATGGTTCCACCAATCAGGGTTATCACCCCTCACCGCATATGTACTCATCAATTTCCAGACCAAACCCATTCCGAGGCAGCGGCCGCTAGCTAATTTTTCAAACCAAACAGAGGAGATGCCTATGAAGCAGTAGCCCATCACACAGCCTTATCTCATTCGCTCCTGGCGATCGCACTTTTCACCTAGCGATCGCCTTTCCCACCCCTAACAAATATGAACAGAAGCCGAGCCTTCCTTCACGAGACAAATATCAACCAAACCAGAAGAGAAAAAATCCTCAAACTACTAAGCACGGGCCCCAAAACAGCTTTTAAAATCTCCTGTTTGATGCCAGAAGAGTACATCGCTAGCGCAACAGTATTGTGTCGCCTCCGCGAATTGCAGGCAGCAGGACAAGTTCACAGAATCGGCGATTTTTGGAGCATCAAATCATGACAAATCCTCAACAGCCTTTCAAAGTCGGCGACAGAGTAAGGCGGACAAGGGATCAATGGAGAGTCGGGACGATCGTCGAAATTTGTCACAAGAAAGAACTAGCTTTAGTCCTTCGGAAACAAAGACACTCAAGAGTTGAACTCCGTTATTTAACACTGGACAACCATGACAATCGCAACAACCGATAGACCAAAACTTACGGCCCAAATGGGTCGCAAAGAGGCGGAACAAATTACAAACGACATTCGCGCTAACTTCGACAGCTTGGGCAAAATGCTGCTCGAAGTACGAGAGCGGAAAGGTTTTTTAGCCCTTGGATATCAATCGCTCGAAAGCTATTGTCTCACCGAGTTTGGCAAAGGCAAAGCCAGAGTGTATCAACTGATCGAAGAAGCCAAGATAGAGGAAGGCATCACAGCCGAACTGGCCGCTTCAGATTCGCCCATAAAATCTTTAAAAATGCCCGGAACATACCTCCGGGAGTTAAAAGTTTTAGAAACGCCGCGTCAACAAATTGAAGCGATCGCCTACGCCAACAAACTCGCCCAGAACGAAGGCAAAACCAAAGCCACAAAAACTCACTTACAAGCGGCTGTCAACAAACTCAACCCCAAAAAAACCGAGCAGACAAGGGAAATCTTCAAAACAATAGGATTCGACAAAGGAGCCGAAGTCGAAGTGCTCGAAGGCCGCGCCAAAGGCGAACGCGGCATCATCCGAAAAGTAGACAAAAAAGGAGCGCACGTAGAGCTTTACAGCGGTAACTCAATGCCTATCGCTTGGGATATTAGCGAACTGCGAATCGTCCCAGAAACTGACAGACCCAAACATCCCGCAACGATGGACACCATCAACATCGGGGATACAGTTCGCATATTTTCTTCTAACAAGAACAAAGGCAAAACCGGAGAAATAGCAGCAAGAATTAACGACAAAATAGCAGTAGTTAGAGTCGAAACAGGCAATTCTGAGATACCTTACGCCGAGCTAGAAAAAGTTGAAATAGCGGAAGAGACTCAAGAGCAAACCACAGATTTAATTTGGGCTGGAAGCTGGAACCCACTATCAAGCTGGTATTACAACGTCAAGAGACAGGAAATCCATTCCTTCCTCCTGCCTGACTTAACGTTTCAACCACCCGCCAAATCCAGTCCCTCCGATTGGCTAGAAAAATGGCGGCAAAAAAATATCGTTGCAATTGCAGACGCACTTTTCACTACAGACGATTTAGCCACACTGGTATTAGCCGCCACTAGCACAATGAGTCCAGAAGAGAAAGAGACTTTCTGGGCAAAGGTAAACGTCAGCAAATCGCACTCTGAGACAGTGCAACTACGCATAGAAAACGACGAATTGCGGACACAGTTAGCTGAATCTGAAAACGCCATTCAGTCAATGATTGCAGATTTAGCACCCTCAGCCTTGGCGTCTGCACCGCCCTCCGACTTCTTACTAAAAAATACCTCCGACAACACAGCCCCAGGGGAAGATGCACCGCCCTCCGACTTCTTACTAGAAAATACCTCCGACAACACAGCCCCAGGGGAAGATGCACCGCCCTCCGACTTCTTACTAGAAAATACCGCTCAAAATCCAACTTTAGAGGGTACACAAACCGACTGGCGTTCAATACTCGTATCAAACAATTTCACGTCAAACTATCACTATACAGACGATTGTACAGAAGAGTATCGGGGATGGACAATCTATATCGATCCAAACGGGGGCTATAGCTATATTGATTTGAATCACCCTGAGAAAGGTAATTACTGTTGCGATATCCATTTTTTAAGTGTTGAGTTAGATGACGAAGATGAAATCATCAAGTGGACAAAGGAGATAGTAAATCAAATTGAAGATTTCTGTCCCGGTCAATTGTCAATTGACTTTCAATCAGAACTAAAGACAATTGAAATATCAGCAGCAGACAAGGAAGTTCTTTCGGCGAGAAGAAAAAAAATTGCCGAAGCAATTGAAAAAGAGCAAGACGAAATACTTTTGACGAACAACCGGAAAAAATTACAAAAGTTAAAAAGTAATTTAAAAAATCTTACAGCCCAACTACTAGACATAGACAAATTTGAGCAATTCAAAAGTGGCGATACCGTAATAAAAACCACAGCCCCCCAAAAAAAAGGAAACCTTCTCCGATTGGAGCTTACAGAATCGGGAATGCCTTTCGCGTGGGTGGAATGGCTTAACGAACACGGGGAAGCCTATACAGATCAGCATCCTTTAAGAGTTTTAACAAACCTTAGCCAAGAAGTAGAGCAGCGGTAGCGATGAAATCAACTGCTATAACCAATATTTCCGCCCTCTTGGAGCTACCTGAAACATGGATCATAGAGCCACTGATTGGCAAACGACCTTATCGCAAGGGATGGACTAAAAGCCACGTCGATCGCCTGCACTGCCTGCAAGAATTGGAACGCGGCAAAGCTACTGGCGTGGGAATGAAATTGGGTAATGGACTGCTGGCAGTTGATATCGATGGCGACTCGGCCGCCAAATTACTAGAAAAACTTGCCGGAGAAAATGACCTTTCAGAATTCACAAAAACAACCGCATGGACTAGCGGCCGCCCTGGTAGAAGACAATGCCTTTTCTCAGTCCCAGAGTCAGCCTGGGAACGCATCAAATATCAAAAAATATTAACCGGAATTTCTGGTGATGACGGCAAGGAAGAGTGTTTAGAATTTCGCTGGATAGGACACCAGAGCGTTTTGCCGCCAAGCATCCATCCCACCACGGGAAAACCTTACACCTGGATCAACAACCCGCTAGAATGCCCCCCTGTTCAAGCCCCGGAATGGCTCATCAACCTCTGTGAAAACTGGCATAGCGAGTATGTCAGTGAGGATGTGCCAGATTTGGTACGCTTCCCCGCCAGATTGTACGCCTATTTTGGCCGCCAAATGAGCATCTGGTTGCTAGCTCGCCGCTACGACAAATCGCGCCAGCAGCACGGCGGCAAAAATAAAGGCAGCGGCCAAGGAACCTTTTCGCTACTAGGTGCAAGCCGCATACTAGATCGCTCCAAACATCGGGTGCGCCGCCTACTCTGCGAAGCAAAAGAATCGGGCCTTATCCGCCAATTCCACCAAAAAGGCGACTGGATAACGGTCTATTACACAAGTTTCGAGAAAGTTATAGCGATCGCCGGCTTGGAAAAAATCGGCCCCATCGCAGCCATTGACGTAGACGATCTGAGCTCGATCCACATACTCGCCACAGAAATAGAAGCCCAGAACCAACAAAAGTTTTCACTCTACTGCAAACGACAGGAGGAAATCGAACAGATAAAAGCTCAGGGCAAAGACCCTGAAAAAATTCTGAGCCGCATCGTGCAGCCGGGAACCCTTCACACCTGCGAAATACCGGCGCGGGTACTGGCACGGGGTTCGCGGTTTATCTACTGCGAGTCGGGATTTGAATTCTACGGTGGCAGCCAGAAGGCGATCGCTCTGTCGCGGGGAATCTCAACCGCGACAGTAAGCCGCCACTTATCCAACAATTACCGCATGGAGCCGACACCGATTCGACAAAAGCGATCGGGAATTCCCCCAATTATCAAAAAGCAGTTGCTAGAAAAACTACCTCAATTGACAGGAATGCCCGCCACTTTGTGCGCCGAGGACGGCTTGCTATTCTTACACGATAACTGGTGGAAACCTCATCCCAACATCTATTTACTGGAACACAGGCTAGTTTCAGCCCGTCGCCGAAGGAGCCGAATCCAGGCGCAAAAATAGATAAGAGAAATTTATGGTTGAAAACAGCCGAGGCCAAAACTTTAAACAATAAGTTTTACTTAATTAAGTTCTTGATTTCAAGAGTTGTAGAAGAGTTAAAACCCACAGCTAAATGCCAACGCTCCAAAAAATTTCTAAAAAACCACCGGGAAGAGGAAACGCAAAAACGATCACGACTCAATAAACCAAAAAACGTCCGAAATTTCGGACCTTTGTTCCAATGAAAAATACAGAGACTTATGCAAAGGTGACTCCTGACGGCGTGCCAAATCCACGCGCTGTACCAGTTAACTGTTTGACGTGCTGCCAGTATTTCAAAGCTGAAATCCTTTTCGATGGCCAATCTTGGATATGTCCACACTGCAAAAGAAAAAATTATTGGTTTCCCAAAGAATGAATAGAAATTAGGTCATTAGTCGATAGTAATAGGAGGGATCTGTGATTGAATTTGAGAAATGGATGAACAAAGAGAAAGCAAAAATTGCTGAGTGCCTGCGAAGGTGCGGGAGGCTGAATGAAGAAATACCCGATATGCCCGGGATAAGTGACCCAGAGAGCTTGTGCGAGCAGTTTTACAACTCGTTCGGACAGCCTATAAATGTGTGGGTTACTGGCTTCCCCAAAGACGGTATTGATTGGGAAGCAGTAGAGAAAGAGCTAAAGGCTTTTGCAGATGAAGTTTCGGCGGAGTGGATACAGAGAAAGAGGGCGCAAGATAGGGCAGATGCAATGGATTGACGGAGGTTGTTAAACAGTCTTAGGAATTCAATTATGACCAAAAACCAAAAAGGCTCCGTAGTTGTTTGCGAACTCAGAGGAATGCTTCGGCTACGGCTACCCCGCCACCTGTTCGGAGGACAGCAAAAGTATTTGTATTTGGGATTGCCCGACACTCCGATCAACCGATCGGCAGCAGAGGAAAAAGCGCGGGCCATCGCCGCCGACATAGCCTTTGATAAATTTGACAGTTCGCTGCAAAAGTACCAGGTAACTGCGTCGCCACCAAAACCGAAAACAGAGTATGTACTCACTCTGGCCGAGCTCTGGGAAAAATACACTATGTATAAATCCCAGCATTTGGCTCAAACCACCATCAAGAAAGATTTTAGGGTAGTGGCAAGGCACATAGGTAAAACTTGCGGCGACCTGAGCCAAGCTCAAAAAATCAGGCTGCAATTGATTGAACAGACAACCATCCGATCGGCAAAGAGGTCATTAATGCAAATCAACGCCTGTTGCGCTTGGGCAACAGAATTTGGACTGATTGAGGCCAACCCCTTCGAGAAAATCAAAATCAAGGCCAGGAAACCGCCCGCCGACATCCAACCCTTCACAGAACAAGAGCGAGATCGCATAATCGACGCATTTAGGAAAACAGAGGAGTTTCATGCCCCACTAATTGAATTTTTGTTTCTCACCGGATGCAGGCCGAGCGAAGCAATCGCGCTTCGGTGGCGACATATTGACGCCGATCTGTCTCAGATAACTTTTTGCGAAGCCTTTGTTTACGGAATTGCTAAATGCACCAAAACTCGCAAATCGCGTACTTTCCCAGTTAACCCAAAATTGCGATCACTCCTAGAGACAATCAGACCTGCTGCCGTAGACGGCGAGGCTTTAGTATTTCCCAGTAAAACTGGACTGATCACGGACGAACACAACCTAGGCACTCGTCAATGGAAATCAATTATCGAGAACCTCGGCATCAGAGCAAGGCCTCTTTACAACTGTCGCCACACATTCATATCGAACTGTCTTGCCAAGGGCGTCCAGGTGCGACAGGTCGCCCTATGGTGCGGCAACAGCCCTCGTACCATCTGGGAACACTACGCCGGCCTCATTGCTACCGAAGATGTACCTGAGTAATTCTATGAGCCAATTAGACAGCCTCAAAATCTGCACATCAATTGCACATCAATTGCACATCACTGCACATCAAAGGCCGCCCTCGGCAAAGTTGTCCCAAAAAGAAAACCCCTTATTTTGTAAGGGGTTCAAGTGCCAGGAACGAGACTTGAACTCGTGACACGTGGATTTTCAGTCCACTGCTCTACCAACTGAGCTATCCCGGCTTGTTTTTTCGCGCTTTACTATCTTAGCAGACACATACAGAATTTAGCAAGCACTTTTCTCAATTAATTTTCGATCGCCCGGAACCGCCCGCCTGTAAGCTAAAAGCTGCAACCTAAAATCCAAGAATCGCAATGGCACAGCAACATCGGGACAGTGGAAGTAAGAGTCTGCTTGTCTTGGGCATAATTTGGCTGCTGGGGGCAATTAGCGATCGCCTCTGGTTTGCCCTCGATCGATCTGTCCCGGCGTGGGATCAAGCAGATTACCTGACTAGCACCCTGAAATACTTGCAGGCGTTGCAGCATCCTCAGTGGTTTTCCGGGGAGTGGTGGACAAACTTCTGGCTGCTTTCGACGAAAATTCCGCCCTTGGCATACATCTTAACGGTTCCGTTTCTTCAGGTTTTCGGTACTGGGGGCGATCGGGCAACCCTCGTTCATCTATTATTTAGTGCAATTCTTCTCGCCTCAGTCTACAGTCTGGGCGTCCAACTATTTAACCGGCAAGTCGGTTTGTGGGCCGCTGCTATTGGCGTTTTGTTACCCGGACTTTATCGGTTCCGCTTGCAATTTTTGCTCGACTATCCCCTCACTGCTGCGATTACTTTTGCTTTCTATTGTCTGACAATGTGGAAGGCTTCTGAAGGAAGAAGGAAGAAGGAAGAAGGAAGTTCGGCAACGGATTTTATAACGGATGTAACGGATGTAACGGATGTAACGGATGTAACGGATGTAACCGATAGAACTCAGTGGGAAGAAGGAACAAAGAAAAAGTATAAATTCTCCCCCTCCCCCACTCTCCCCCTCTCCCCGTCGTCTTTCTTTTGGGCGATCGCCTTTGGAATTTCTCTCGGCTTATCAATATTAGTTAAACACACTACCGTCTTATTTCTATTTACCCCAATTGTGTGGTTGGCTGTTGGTGCTGTGCGGCAAAAAGCTTGGGGGAGATTAGGTCAATTAACTGGTGCTCTGTTGCTGTCGGCGGCGGTGTTTGGGCCGTGGGCAAAAACCAATTGGCTGTTAATTTTGACCGGGGGAAAACGGGCGACGCTGGATTCTGCGATCGCCGAAGGAGATCCGGGCCTCAATACGATCGACGCTTGGATTTACTACGGTCAACACTTACCGGAACACATTTCTTGGCCTCTGTTACTTGTTCCCTTAGTAGGATTGATACTTTATTGGCATCGTCGGCAAAATAGTTCGTCAATCTTGCATTTCAACTCCTGTCGCTGGCTGGCAGTTTTCTGGGTAGGAGCTTATTTAATTAATTCTCTAAATATCAACAAAGATGACCGATATGTGATACCTTATTTACCAGTTTTATCTATTTTCTTAGCCTACTGTTTAACCCTGTGGCCTTCTCGGTGGGGACGACAAATTCGCTGGGGTACAATTGGCTTGGCAATTCTGGCGATGCTGTTCCATATCTTGCCGCTGGGAGGTGCTTTTGGACATAGCTTAGTCCAAATTATCAGTCCCGGCAATTCTAACTATCCTTACTTGGGGAAAGAGTGGCCGCACCGTGAGGTAATTGCAGAAATTATTGATAGGGAACCTTATTTGCAATCTACTTTAGGCGTGTTACCTTCGACGCCGGAAATTAACCAGCACAATTTGAATTTTTACGGTGCTTTGGCTCATTTTCAGGTTTACGGGCGACAGGTAGGAACGAATTTAAAAGAAGTGCCGCAAGATGTGCGATCGCTCTCTTGGTTCGTAACAAAAAGTGGCCCGCAAGGTTCGATTCGCGAAGGGATTAAAAAAGCTCAAAATGCAGCCGTAACCGCGATTGAAAAAGGCGATAAATTTCAGTTAGAAAAAACTTGGGTTTTGCCAGATTATACTAATTTAAATCTTTATCGGAAGCGAGTGCAGCCTGTCGAAATACAGCCGTTGAATGAAGCGCGATCGCAAGTACAATTAGAGCAAGTTACTGTCGCTGCAAAAGCAGTTCCCGGAGTCGCGCTGCCGGTTACTTATACTTGGTCTGGGCCTTGGCAGCAGTTGCAGTCGGGTTTAGTGTTGGTAACGTGGCAAAATCAGCAGTCTGGCGATATTCCACAGGGAAAGACTTTCAGGATTTTACACGATCGCGCGATCGCCCAGGCGACTTTGCATCCGGGGATGCTGCAAGCGGATAAATTTGCTGTGGGGTTTCGAGTTGTCGATCGCACGGCGATGCTTCCTCCTGCTAATATTGCACCGGGAACTTACAATCTGCAAGCTACTTATCTAAATCGGAAAACCGGGGAAACTTATCCGATTAATGTGCCGGCAGTGAGTGTTAAAATCGAGGCAGAGCCTCTGGATATGCGTTCTCAGACAGAGCCGGGAAACGAGGATAATACAGATAAGCCTGAGTTAGATTTGGTGACTCAATTGCGGGCGATGGCGGTTAATTTACCCAAAGGATTGCCCGGTTTAGAACCCGTGTTCGAGCAGATTGGGCGCATCAATCAGTACGATCCAATTCAAGATTATACCGTGCAAGCAGAACAAACCTTAGAATATCGGTTGCAGCAGGAACCAAATAATCTAGAATTGGCTTATGCTTTGGCATTTTCTAGAGTATTGCAGCAGAATGTCAAAAGTGCGATCGCCGCCTTAGAAAAAGTCACTCAACTCGACTCAAAAAACCCTTACGCTTACGCCTATCTCGCTTTCGTACACCTGTACGGCTGGCATCCCAAAGCCGCTCAAACAGCCTTAAAACCTGCTCTTGCTCTCAACTCCAATCTACCGGAAATTAGAGTTTTAAACGGTGTAGCGGAACTGATGCAAGGTAATCTCATTCAAGCATGGCAAGATTTGCAATTCTTAAAAAAGTTGAAAGTTTAACAATCTCTTTTATTGTGGCACGGGCGTCCCGCCTGTGCTTCTAAATCGGTAACGCCTATGCTTCTAAATCGGTAACGCCTGTGCTTCTAAATCGGTAAAAAACAGAAAACCAATGAACCAACGAAGAATTGTCTCTCTAATTCCCAGTGCCACCGAAATTGTAGCAGTTTTAGGATTAACCGATGCAATTGTGGGCCGTTCCCACGAATGCGATTATCCCCCAGAAATCCAAAATTTACCTGTTTGCACTCAGCCTAAATTCAATCCCGAAGGAACTAGCAGCGAAATTCACAACCGCGTGACAGAATTGTTGCAAAATGCGCTCAGCGTGTATAAAGTAGAAATAGATACTTTGGAAAAATTGCAGCCGACTCACATTATTACTCAAGCTCAATGTGAAGTCTGCGCTTGTTCTCTAACAGAGGTTGAACAAGCAGTAAGCACGCTGGTAAATAGCAAGCCGGAAATTATTTCTTTGCAGCCGAATCTGCTAGCAGAAATCTGGACGGATATTCAGCGAGTTGCTGATGTTTTGGGCGTAGATGGAAAAAGTGCGATCGACCTTTTGCAATCCCGCATCGATGCTATTACCTCGAAAACACAAGCATCATCTATTTTTACCACAAAAGAGAGACTTCCCAAAGTAGCCTGCATCGAGTGGATTGAACCTTTGATGGCTGCGGGTAACTGGATTCCCGAATTAGTGGCAATGGCGGGAGGCAATTCGCTGTTTGGAATTGTCGGGGAACATTCCCCTTGGTTAAAATGGGAATCTTTAGTAGAAGCTAACCCCGATGTAATTATTTTCATGCCTTGCGGCTTTGATTTAAACCGCACTCGCAGCGAAGCAATGCAGATAACTAAATACGCAGAATGGGCTAATTTGCAAGCAGTAAAAACGGGGAAAGTTTACATAACTGACGGCAATTCTTACTTTAATCGGCCGGGGCCGAGATTGGTTGATTCGTTAGAAATTTTAGCAGAAATTCTCCATCCCGAAATCTTCGATTTTGGCTATCGGGGTAAGGGTTGGCAGCCATTTTTGTAAGTACCCGCAGCTAGCTAAAGCTTTATCTATATTAATTCAGAATTACCTGCCATGAAAATAAGGACACAACATTGTTGTGTCCTTACTTCGCCTTCATTTAACCGAATCTGACATCAATTGATGCAAAAACCGCTAGTCTTACTTCACATCAGGGGGCATCAGCACCTTGTCAATTACGTGAATAACCCCGTTGCTAGCTTTGATATCAGCTTTCACAACATTAGCGCCGCCGACAGTAACTTTGCCTGTGCTAACTGCCACCTTCAGCGAACTGCCTTCAACACTTTTAACATCGCCGGATTTCAGGCTAGTAGATACAACCGAACCAGGAACAACGTGGTAAGTTAAAATCTTAGTAAGTTGGGCTTTGTTTTCCGGTTTGAGCAAATTCTCCACAGTTCCTTTTGGCAAAGCAGCAAATGCCGCGTCAGTCGGAGCAAAAACAGTGAAAGGGCCTTTGCCTTGTAAAGTTGTAACCAAACCAGCAGATCCCAAAGCCTTTGTCAACGTTTTGAATTGAGCGTCGCCAGATGCAATAGCAACAATATCCTTAGCCGCGGCAGTTGGTGCTGGTGAAGCGGTAGTTGATGCCGGTGAAGCAGCGGTTTTCACCTTTCCTGGAACTTGTTGAGTTTGAGTTGCATTAGCAACATTGGTGTTGGAGGTGATGTGAGCCAAAGCCGGGAAACCAATCAAGGCGCTAGCGCCGATTATTCCTGCGAAACCTGTCAGTTGTTTCATCCAGCTAGGTAAATTTTGATTTTTCATTTTGCTTGCATTTCCTTATGAGATAAAACAGTGAACATGAATTGTTATGTTAGCCAAATCTCGACAAAAGGCAAGGTTGCCAGAGGCTAAGATAGCAAGAAAATTCTCTTGCATCCCCGATCGACCAAAACTTCCTTACTATAACGCAAGCTGAGAAATCGGGCATCAACCGCTAAATCTATAACTCAAAACCTCAATCACCGAACCAGTTTGGGGTAACTCAGCAGATTTGATCGAAATCGTGTCATTATTCAATCGGCGCACCGGCGTACCGTCCATCAGCGCCAAGAATTCATCCAGCGGCACTAAATCGCACGCAGCAGCATCGGCGGCTTGGGTTTTGAAATGTGTCGGAATCACCATCTTCGGTTTGAGAAGTTGCAAAGTTTGCTTCGCTTCCGCCGGAGTGTAAGCTTTGGGCCCGCCGCCCACGGGAATCAGCACTACATCGGGCCGCCCGATCAAGATTTGTTCTTCAATGCCGATCGGGCCAGCAACTCCGCCCAAGTGTAAAATCTTAACGCCCGCTTGCTGCCACAGCCAAGCCACATTGACCCCAAATCGCCTTCCTCCCTCACGGTCTTTTTGCGTCCGAATCCCTTGAATCCGCAGCCCGTTAGACCTGTAAGACCCAGGCTCGTACAAAAGGCCGGGATTGCCCGCAAATCCGTCGATCGCCCCTTCATCGAGCAATCGGCTGCTAATCAGAATCAAATCTGTTGGCACTTTAGGAGAACGATAGCCTGCCGTACAGCCCAGGGGGCGAAAAGGATTCACCAGCACCCTCGCACCGCCTCCGGAGAACAAGAAGCAAGTGTGGCCCAACCACTGAATCGACAAAGAATCAGCAGTTTGAGCTTGATAGCTTTCCCATCCAGATGGCAAACCAGTGAAGAAAGCTGCTAGCAAACCCGTCTGTGCGTAACGTATTAATTGTCGCCGTTTCATCTTGTGGTTGGGGTTGTCGGGTGTTGGTCGTCTGTTGTTATACCACAAAACACCGCCAGTCGATTTTAGATTTTAGATTTTAGATTTTAGATTTACTCCACAGATGAATCTGGGATATGGAACTTTCGTCTAAAATTTGGGGATCACCACAACGATTTTCGGGGGATTGTATCCTTTTGTGGACGCCTGAGATGCGAAAATGTGCACCATAGTTTTACCGTAAAGTTTGCATTGCGCGCCCTACAAAGTTAGATAATTTCAACCGTCAGGCTCGCATTACGCACCCGAAAGATTCAGACAAAAACTCAAAATTCAAAACCCAACTAAAGCCGTTCCAAGAAATTTCGTAATAATTGCTTTCCCGAAGTCGTCAAAATACTTTCCGGGTGAAACTGTACACCTTCAATGTGCGGATATTCCCGATGCCGCACACCCATAATAGTTCCGTCTTCAACCCAAGCGGTAATTTCCAAAACTTCTGGACAACTCTGCTTTTCAATTACCAAACTGTGATAGCGAGTTGCAATCATCGGCGATTCCACGCCCTGAAAAACTCCGACTCCTGCGTGTTCTACCTGAGAAGTTTTGCCGTGCATCAACACGGGTGCAGAAACAATTTTCCCGCCAAATACTTGACCGATACTTTGATGTCCCAGGCACACGCCTAAAATTGGTAAAGTCGGGCCCAATTCTTTGATTAATTCCAGAGAAATTCCCGCATCTTCCGGCCGCCCCGGGCCTGGAGAAATCACCACGGCGGCAGGCTGTAATTGGCGAATTTCTGCTAAGGAAATTTGGTCGTTCCGGTAGACTTGCACTTCGCTTGCTACGGGCAACTCAGCACCGAGTTCTCCTAGATACTGTACCAAATTGTATGTAAAACTGTCGTAGTTATCGATGACTATAATCACGGGTTAAGTTAGATTTTAGGTTTTAGATTTTAGATTTTAGGTTAACTCGCTGCCTGAAAGCAAGGGTTTCAAGATTTTAGATAGATGTCGAAGATAAAAATAGCTGCAATATAGACGAATAAAACTAAAAATCTCAAATTGGTCATCTAAAACCTAAAATTTGCCCGATCCAATAAGTTACTGACGGGCGATCGCAATTTGAACGACTGCCCACAAAGGAGGAAGCAGAAGTGCTGTACCGACGATGATCGCAGCCATTGCCGATACCAGAACTGCTCCGGCACCGCAGTCTTTGGCAATTTTGGCTAGTTCGTGGTAAGATTGCCCGACTGTCAAGTCTACCACCGATTCGATCGCCGTATTCAACAGTTCCATTGCTAAAACTATGCCAATGGTGACGCCGATCACAGATATTTCTACAGGTTTGAGTTGCAAAAATAGCCCGAGTCCGATCGCCAATGTTCCTATAACAGTGTGAATCCGAAAATTTCGCTGAGTTTCAAAAGCATAAGTCAGACCCCCCCAAGCGTATCTAAAACTCGTAGCTAAGCTAGATGCGATTTTCCACGACAGCTCTCGGTTGTATTTCAAGGCTTTTTTAGACTCGTGGACTGTCTGGCTAGAAGAGTCGGGAGGCATGGGCAGAAACTGTGCGATTTGTGATGAAATTGAGGGTCTATCTAGTGTCATAAACAACCAACTTTAATTTACAGAGATGAATGAAAGCTAAACTTTTCAAATTAACTTGATCAAGTCTAGGTAACTTTCCTAAGTTTTTACTAAAGTTTTGGTTTAATTTCAGAAAGTTATGTTGGGCTTGACATGATTTGTTAAATAACCATCAACTTCAGTTATGCTGTTTGGATCGCAAGACCGATCGCCTGCAGCAATGTTTCTTGTCGATCGAGCATTTGAGTCAGACTTTCTTCATCCGGGTGATCCCAGCCCAAAAGATGCAAAAAACCGTGGGCTGCCAGCCAAGCTAGTTCGGTCTTCAGGGGATGTCCTTGCTGCTGAGCTTGTCGGTTAGCTGTATCGATCGAGATGACGATATCACCCAAGTATAGGGGTTCAGATGACTGCATTTCCTCTAGCTGAGGACAGTCTACCTCTAAAGCTGCGAAAGCTAGTACATCGGTTGATCGATCGAGCTGGCGGTACTGGAGGTTGAGGGCTTGCATCTCCGTATCGGCGGTTAAACGCAGACTGACTTCGTAGCCCGGGGCCACTGGCACATCCGCCGCCTGGTTTTCTAGCCAAACGCTAAACCAATTTTCCCAGGTTTCGGCCCAAATCTCCCCGCTGGCTTCACTCTCAGGGAGGTTGGAAGCGTCGGCTGACTGCTGGGCGAGCCCGTAACAGTCTTCGACGTTCACCTCAATTAACATTTTTTTGCTCTCCTGTCAAGGGATATATTCAATTTTTTTACAAATTCCAATTGCGCGATCGAGCGGCAGGGGATTTTGCTGTTGCTGGAAAGATACAGTAATCTGTTAGAGATTGCAACAGGCAGGCAAAACAATCAGCTTAACTCCCTATTTGTGAAAAATGAAAATAGAGATCGAAATGAGAGGCTGATTGTTGGAATCCCCGATTAAGAATTGAAATAGCGATCGAGAAAAGCCAAACCGACGAGTACGCCTAAAAGTCCGATCGCTGTCAAGGCAAAATGAAACAAAGAAGTCGCCCGCTTGCGAACCATGTTCCGCATCGCCAGCTTGACATAACTCGGTGGAGGTGCATTATTTGTCGGCGCTGTCGGGGTTTCGGCGGACTCTTCCGAGGCGGGAATTGCTGAGGGAGGTTGACTCATAACGGTTAGTTTAGAAGGTTAACAGAGGCGCTGCTGAAGACAGGCTCGCCCCGATGGTAACAAATATGTAACGTTTTGTGTAGGATTTTTTAGGTTTCAGAGGGTCGCGGACCCATTAAAAGGGGATTATACCAAGAGATTAATGTGCGATCGGACTGACGATCGATTCGATATTTTATCTTCATCCCCAGATACACAAGGATAAATTAAATTCCCGATCCGCGTTCCTCAGCGGTTTAACAAAAATTTTTAAATTGTCAAGTCGCTTTTTCAAGCGACACTCACTTGAGTTAACTCAAACGAGTGTCACCAGAAAAAGCGACTGTTAAGCAACCGCGACCGGCAGTTATTCATAGATATAGCCACGGAAAAACAGAAACAAATTTTTCCGGCTAAAGACCAAACCACAAACTTAAATTGCTCTGACAAAAACATGGAAGTTTCCACCTTTGAAATCCTCACAAAACCGATCGCACCTCCGATTCCCAGTGCTCCCGAACTCGCCTCAGTTGCTCGCCGAATCGTTCAGGGATACTTTCTCACCATCACCAATCTCGAATCGTTCGACGTGGAATATCGGATTCAGTTTACCATCCCCAAACCCCAGCCGGCAAACCCGAATAGAATCTTGCTCGGCAACGCTGTCATATTTTTGGATAGTGCATTCAATAACAGCCCTATAGCTCTGATTCAGGACCCGGACGTGGGGCTAACTGAGAACTATCGCGCATCTTTCAGAATACGCGCTCGCAGCACAGCATCTTTTCAATTATTGCCTAGCCTGCCAGGCGTTCTGACTGCAAATTTGTTGGAAGTGCGCGGATTTGTCTCACTATTTCGGCGCAGAAGATTTGCGGGACCCCTCTCACCAGTCAAGGTATTATTGAATCCTGAAATTCGCGGTACTTTCTTGCCGAATAATTTCCCAACACCACCTTTCCCAGCACCTACTACTCCACTAGACTTCGATCAAATCAATTACACTTTAGCGATCGCCAGTGGAAAAGGCTTGAACGAAATTCCTCCTGGACCACTCGAACCATTTCTCACAGCACCAAATCTCGTCTCGCCAATCTTTCAGCCACTTTTGGAAGAGTTAAGCAACGGTACTTTGGACCTGGCTAGTTTGGAAGCAGACAATCCAGAAAAAGCTAGAATGCTAGTGCAACTGCTAGCCGAACTCGATGCCAGTGAGGTCAATTTGAACGAGATAAATACACTGATGGAAAGATTAGAGATTCCTGTCAGAATGTCTAGCATCTAGAACTGTTAAAGGGTAAGTAACTGTAGGGTGGGCAATGCCCACCTTACGTTTAATTACGTTTAATTACACCCACTTATACACTCAGTGAGCTTTATTAAAATGTCGAACTCATTTAGATTTCAGCCTGTTTCTTTTAGTTGGGTAGCTGTTCACCCGCAGCCAAAAGGTATTGTACAATTTATTGGTGGAACTTTTTTTGGTAGTTTGCCAACTTTGTTTTATCGATATTTTTTACAGCAGTTGTTTGAAGAAGGTTATACCGTAGTTGCTTTGCCATTTAGATTTACTTTTCGTCACTGGCCGATCGCTATTGGGTTATTAAAAGAGCAGGAGATACTGAGAAAAGAACTGACAAAAATTGCTCAAAGATTAGGCTATGAAAGCGAAATTTATCAGGATTTATCGAGTTATTTTTGGGTTGGTCACAGTCTGGGATGCAAGTATATTGCTCTTTTAGAATTTTTAAGCGACGATCGGTATCCAAATATTGTGAATAAATTCTGCGCTCGCCCTGACTGCGAACAGATTCACAGCTTAATCGAAAATCTGGGCATCGACCGACCTTCCATTAAAGACCAGCCCTCCTTATTAATTGCTCCTGATATCAGCAATACAGAGAGCGCTATTCCAGTGCGATCGCTAGCACAATTCTTAGACCAATTCGGTTTAGGAGTGCTGCCAACCAGAGAACAAACTCAATGCTTTATTGCTAGCAGCTCTCTGTTTAATTTAACAGCAATAATTTCGTTCCAGCAAGATGATATTGCTGGTTCTACTAATGATATCAACAAAAGTTTAGAACAACAAAAAAACAGCGATATACTTTGGCTAATAGAAGAGCTAAGTAATAGAAAATTGCCCTTATTAGTCCAGGAAATAGAAGGCAAACATTTAGAGCCTGTTGGCATCAAAATCGGTATTTATATTGTTGACATCAATCCTTGGGATAAATTCATCAAACCCCTGAAAAGCCGATTTCTTGAATATTGGTCTGTTCATTTTTTGGATGCTTTGAAAAAGCGGTTAGACGCTTAACTATCAGTTGTTATTTGCGATCGCCCTTTCAACCCTCTCTCCTCCAACAAAACATCCGCCCAAACAGCATCAGTTTCGGACAGCGCAGGTACTAGCTCAGCCGTATAATCGAGGGTAAAGTCATAGGCGGCGCGATCGTACACTGTATTCAACAAAGCCTGTAAATCCACAATTGGTTCCACATCGCCTGCACCCAAAGGCAAAGGAAAACAGGGAATCGCATCTGGTATATTAAATAAGTATAAATCTGCAAAAGGTCTTTGATTGCCCCGACTCACCAAAATCCGATAATCGGCTGCAATATCATTGTCCAAAACCGGGAGAGGTTCCCAACCCCGCAACAAATCAATCTCCACGAAATTAGTGCGACTTCCGAATATCTTATCCCGCTTTTCCTCATACATTTCGCGCCCTTTTCCCGGACGTTTATTTGCAGGTGAAAGCACCTCAATCACCGTCACAACTTCCTTAGTGGCCATATCTATTACCTCCAAATATCCTTCTCTCACCTCCTCAGACATCGCTAATCTGATTTTCAAAGGCGCGGTAGTTCGTGTAGCGACAGCCACATTAGATGTACTTGAATTGCTGGGAATCGGATTGCGCTGGATAGAAACATCAGGAATCCCGACTAACAGAGATTGTTCCCCCTTGATTTCATAAATTCGCTTTTCAATCGCCACTCGATATTTTGGCACCAGTTGGGGAACCAATGACTCCTGAATCATACCAATCAGCAAGTGATGAACTTCTGGCCAAAAATCAGGACTTTCTAAATAAGGATTCATTCCCGGAAACGGATTAGTCATTGATTTAACTCCTGTTGATTTATCTACTTACGACTTATGCACGGGTGGCCAGAAACCGGGTTTTTGCTGAGAAGATGCGTTACAGCCCGCAAAAACCGCAAAAAACCCGGTTTCTTCGAGTTTAATGCGTCCAGGACTACCACTGTTACCATCCCCTTAACTCTTTTTCCCGCAGAAGAGAATCAGCCCAAGCAACATCAGTTTCGGACAGTGCAGGTACGGGTGCGGCGGTGTAATCTATTCTAAAGTCATAGGCGGCGCGATCGTAAACCCCATTTAATAACCCTTGTAAATCTACAATTGGTTCCGCATCACCCGCGCGCAAAGGCAAGGGAAACTGAGGAATCATATCGGGTAAATTGAAAAGGTACAAATCTGCCAAAGGCCTTTGATTTCTCCGACTCACTAAAATCCGATAACTTGCCTCAATATCATTACCAAAAACTAACATGGGTTGGTAACTTCGCAGTAAGTCAATTTCAACCAGATGAGTGCGACTACAAAACACCTTTTCTCGCTTTGCTTCATACATTTCTCGCCCTTTTCCAGGGCGCTTATTGGCTGGTGACAGCAATTCAATCACTGTCACAACTTCCCTAGTTGCTGTATCTCGTACCTCTAAATATGCTTCTTTAAATTCCACAGGTACTGGCAGTCTTACTTTCAAAGCTGTCACAGGCGGTGCGGCAACTGCAACATTAGAAGAAGTAGGGTTGGTTGGACTAGGAGAACGCTGCACAGTGACATCAGGAATCCCCACTAATAGGGAATTGTCCCCGCTAAGCTCATAAACTCTTTTTTCAATATCGACGATATATTTTGGCAGCAACTGCGGCACTAATGATTCAAAAATGCTACTAATTAGCAAGTGATGTACTTGAGGCCACAATTCAGGACTTTCTAAATAAGGATTCATCCCGGGAAACGGATTACTCATTAATTTAACTCCTGTTAATTTACCTAATTATATGATTTTAGCCTATCGATTAGAAAAACGCAGACAATATCAAAATATCATCTGCGTTAATCTGCGTGCATCTGCGATTAAAATCCCCTAAAAATTCCCATAACAGCTAATAGCCCCCTGCAACCTCCCAATCACTTCATCAACCGAAATCGCCCCCAACTCCCCAGAAGCCCGAGTCCGAATATTCAAACTATTCGCCTCAACCTCTTTCGCACCCACAACACCCATCACCGGAATTTTATCCTTCTCAGCATTGCGAATCAACTTACCCAAACGCTCGCTATTCTCATCAGCTTCCGCGCGCATTCCGAGCATTTTCATCTTCGCAGCCACTTCTTTCGCAAACGGCAAAAAGTCCGCGCTGACAGGCAACAACCGCACCTGAACCGGCGCCAACCACAGCGGAAAATCCCCCGCATACTGCTCGATCAAAATCCCGATCAAGCGTTCCAAAGAACCGAAAGGAGCGCGGTGAATCATCACCGGACGCTTGCGAGTACCGTCTTCAGCAACGTATTCCAAATCAAAACGTTCTGGTAAATTGTAATCTACCTGAACAGTTCCTAATTGCCATTCTCTATCCAAGACATCTTGGAAAATGAAATCGAGTTTTGGCCCGTAAAAAGCCGCCTCCCCAATTCCCTCAAAATAATTCATTCCCAAAGTTTCCACCGCGCGGCGGATTGCACCTTGAGCCTTTTCCCAAGCTTCATCGGAACCGATGTATTTCTCTAAATTGTTCGGATCGCGGAAACTCAAACGCGCCTTAAAGTTTTTCAGTTGCAGACTCTTGAAGACTGACAGAATCAAATCCACCACATTCAAGAATTCTGCATCCAACTGTTCCGGCGTGACAAACAAGTGGGAATCATCCACCGTAAAGCCGCGCACCCGCGTTAAACCGCCCAATTCTCCCGATTGTTCGTAGCGGTAAACTGTGCCGAATTCCGCTAAGCGCATCGGCAATTCGCGATAGGAACGCAATTCGCTTTTGTAAATTTGAATGTGGAAAGGGCAGTTCATGGGTTTCATCACAAAACCCTGTTCGTTTGCTGCAGCTTCCTCATCCTCCGCCATCAGCGGAAACATATCTTCTTTGTATTTCTGCCAATGTCCAGAAATTTTGAACAAATCAACTCTGGCAATGTGGGGAGTCACAACTTGCAAATAGCCGCGCTTGATTTGTTCTTGTTTCAAGAAATCTTCTAAAATACTTCTCAAAACAGTACCTTTCGGCGTCCACAAAGGCAAACCGGGGCCCACCGGATCGGCAAAAATAAACAAGCCTAATTCTTTGCCAAGTTTGCGGTGATCGCGCCTTAATGCTTCTTCTTTGCGGTGTTTGTATGCTGCTAGCTGTTCGGGAGTTTCCCAAGCAGTGCCGTAAATGCGCTGCAACTGAGCTTTGGTTTCGTCGCCGCGCCAATAAGCGCCTGCTAGGCTTTCTAGCTCGATCGCCTTTGGATTCAACTCACTGGTATTATCCAAGTGAGGCCCAGCGCACAAATCCCACCATTCCTCACCCAAATGGTAAAGAGTAATCGGTTCAATCAAACCTGCCAAAATTTCTAATTTGTAAGGTTCATTAATCTCCTTAATTCTGCGTTCCGCTTCCTCGCGGCTGACTTCTTCGCGAATTACAGGCAATTTACGGTTGATGATTTTGATCATCTCTTTTTTAATGGCTTTTAAATCCTGTTCCGTAAAAGGTTCGGGAGTGTCAAAGTCATAATAAAAACCGTTTTCAATCCAAGGGCCGATAGTCACTTGCGCCTTGGGAAATAACTTCTGCACCGCCATCGCCATAACGTGGGAGGTGGTGTGGCGAATTTTTTTTAGTGCCTCCGACTCACTCGTGCGGGGCAACTCAATCTTAACGGACTCTTCTGGAGCGGACATGGACTCTGAGCTAGACATCGGCTGAATTAGCAATTAATTTAGTTGCAGTTGCTTCTATCTTACTCAGATTGGGACAGCAAGCGCCGACTTCCGGCTGGGGGACACTCCGGGAAATTACAGCAACGGCCCGTCAGGGTTGCGACGTTGAGTGCGGGACGCACTGCGACTCTCAGAAACTGAATTTTTTACTATTTTGGTGGGCTGTAACGAACTATTGCCTGAACAAACCCGTTTTTTAACCACCCGTGAGTTCGCGAACTAATTTGGCAGAATTTGGGGATTTTGACTCAAAAATCGCTGCTGGCACAGTTAAATTTATTCACACCCACCTGCTAATTGTTATTAAGTTATTGAATTTTTGTTAAAAATATGTTACATTTTGTAAAAACCGTCTAAGACTATAATAGATAAATAACCCCATTTTAATCCATGCTTAATTCCAATTTGCCCGAGCCAGAATTGCTCAAAGCGTTACTGGAACCGCTGTTAGAGGATTTCAATTACTGGTTCGACCGATCGACCAACCTCTTAGAAACTGAGGAAATTCCCTTTCTCAGGGGCGAAGATCAATCTGACTTGCTGGCGCGAGTCAAACAGGCTCAGCAAGAAGTAGGCGCAGCTAAAGCTCTATTTCAAGCAACCGGAGGTCAAGTTGCAATTGAAACGGCAGCCCTGATGCCGTGGCACAGACTGCTCGCCGAATGCTGGCAAGTATCGGCGCGCTTTCGCTCATTGCAGTCTGCTCCCCCTGGAAAATAAGGAAGCGAGTTCAAGTTAAACTTGCAGTCAAATCCCAAACTTTTGGAAATGTCGCGGCCCACTTGACAACCTCAAACAGATTTCCAGTTAATAAGTTATCAGAAAATTGGGTTTAAAACCCCGTCCTTTTAGGAAGGCTTTATTTCCAAAAAGTTCTAAAAGTTTCCCAAATAGTACCCTATACTACAAATAGATACAGGTAGAATAACCGCGAGCATCGATTGGATAACCAACCCCAAAATGACTGGCTAGGAAACAATAATGTCTCGTGGGTGGCGAAAACCACAAAAACATAGCTAGGGTAGCCATCCCGCAACCATACCAGAAAACTCAAAATCTTAGTAGTTAGATGTACCGTAGGGCATACGGGAACAAAGGGAATGATCCCTTAACGCTTGGGGAGACAAGCCCTCTGGGACTATTCAAATTAGCCTCGAAGCTTCGTTCAATTGGACGGGTTTTTGGTTTAAATATTGCCGAAGGGATGAATAGTTTAAAGGTATGTCAGTGAACCAAGAATCCCCGCGTTTACGCCCGGGAGTGTCAATACTTGCTGAAACACATTTGTAAATTGCTGTGTGGCTGTTTAGCCCGGAGGAGAAGATAATGTTGCACCTGCTTTATATTTTAGCTTTTACCGTTCTTGCCTTTCTGGCAGTCGGTAACTTAATCCGCAGTCTAGTCACCGTTGGTATGGAGTCCCAGCGCCCTCAACAATTCAGGGCAAATAATCGCTACCCATCCTATCCTCGCTCTCAAGCTGTACCCCATCCAGAACTTTTAGACGAATACGGAAACATTGTTAACGAACCCCTGTTAGTGATGCGTTCGCTGACTGTCCAAGACGCCCGCGAACAATTAGATGCTCTCTACAAATCATCTCCGGGCGGCAGCGACGAAGGGGGGGAACTAGCCTGAGCGACCACAGCCACAGCATTTATACTCAGGGGGGAACTGCTCAAAAAATATAGGACTTATACCCTCGGTGTCAGAAACCCGGTTTATTCATCGATTTTTGGTAAAAACCGGGTTTCTTGGGATAAGTCCTCAAAACAATTGGTCGTTAGTTTTTAACTAATGGCCAATTAATGGTGATTTTTTAAAGTTTAATTGCCGAGTATCGAGATCGATCGCCAAAAGGCGATATTTATGGCAGTGATATGAAATAGCTGAAGAATAGTATAATGCAAGAGATACGCTTGCGGTGCCTGACAAGTCTCAATGGTGGGAGCGCTAACGCCCGAATCCAGGTCTGAATAGATAAGTTAGCGTCAAAACCAAGACTTTAAAATAGGTGTTTATACAGCACTTTTCTGGTTGGTGAAGTACAAATAAATCAGTTTGGAGCAGGGGCGGTTGCTGTGAGTACCTGCCCTGCCAAAAGGGTTTAACACCTGTGTACTCTCCCTACCTAAAATCAGCCTGCTGTAAGTGACTTTGGATGATATCAAAGTCTTGGAGGAATACCTCCGCTTAGATTCGTCTAAGTGATATTGGTAGCATGATATGACTTAAACAGTCGTGTTATGACGCATAAATGTATCAAATACTGAAAAGGGATCGATCTAAACCTCCTATCGATCCTGTTTTGTCATCGGCAAAAATGCACGTTTAAGGCTAGATGATCGTCCCTATTTCGCTACTGGCAGAACTTCTGCAAGCTTTGCCCCAACTGCGGGCACAAATTTATTTCAAATCTTCCATGACAGCCCTGTCTCACGCGATGGAAGACTTGGTTTTGGCGGGTTCCGACGAACCGTTAGTCATTGCCAGCTTTCAGCGAGAGCGCTTCTACCGCCAGGAAGCTCACCGCTACCGGCGAATTGCCTCACGCTCCTCTCAGGTATACGTGCTGGCAGCACCGGAAACTGACTTTAAAAATGCTTCGGAGTGTCACGAAACTGTGGCGTTTGCACCGGAGGACGGATTAAGTAAAGAGTGGCACTTAGTGGTGCTGGGGCAACACTACTCAACTTGCCTGATTTGTCAAGAAAAAATTGTGCCGGTCGAAAACCAAGACGAGCGCGGGCCGCTGTTGATGGATCAAGCTCGCAGATTTGAAGGAATATGGACGTTCGATCGCGAGGTCAGCTCCAAAGCTGCCGCATTGTTGCTCGATAGAATTGTCAATTATCGCCCGGAATTGGCCGAAAAGATCGATCGAGCGCGAACTACTTACAAGCTCAAAACACCGAAAAAAACGAGGAAATCCGCCACTTCCAAAGCCACCAAACCCGACATAAGTACGGCAAAAAACTCAAAAATTCCCAATCCAAAATTGAGCGATGCTTTTACCGAACGCTTAGTCACCTACTTGCAAGCAGGCCAGCACAAACTGCTCAAAGCATACAGCGCGATCGCCGCTCAGGAACGCAAAGAACGCCTGGTAAACTTAATTACCACGGCAATGCGGCAGTCTCTCAACCCGCAAGAAATCGTCGAAGTTGCAGTGCAAGAACTGGGTACTGCCCTGTCGGCAAGCCGCTGTTTGATTTATCGGTGCAAGGCCACAGATGTGGCGGTCAAAATCGATCGCGAGTTTTTGGGGCAGGGCGTTAGTTCCCTGCTGGATCAGACTTGGCCGTTGCAGGAAAATCAAATATGGAGCGACGCGGTGGCGCGGCAAGATCGAGTTTACATCCAAGACACATCACAACACCCGCTGATTGTCAATACACAATTCCTGGAAAAAACTGTAAAAAATTGGCAAATTGTCTCTTGGTTAATGGTGCCAGTGCTTTATCAGGGGCGGGTTTTGGGCATGGTGGAAATGCACCAGTGCCGATCGGTTTTACCTTGGGAAGAAGACGAAATTGCTTTAGTAGAGGCGATCGCCACCCAACTCGGAGCCGCCTTAATTCAAGCCGAAACCTATGCTCATTTAGAAGAACTCAACCAACAATTAGAAGCATTAGACCGCACTCGCAGCAATCTAATTGCCATCACCGGACACGAACTCCGCACTCCGCTTTCTACGATTCAAGTTTGTTTGGAAAGTTTGAACTCCGAACCAGATATGCCCCCAGAATTGCGGCAAATCATGTTAGAAACTGCCCTCGGCGATGCCGATCGAATGCGGAAACTCGTGCAGGATTTCTTAACTCTTTCTCACTTAGAAAGCGGGCGAGTCCAATGGAATGTAGAATCGCTGACGCTGCAAGAATGCGTTGATTTGGCCCTCAGCAGCGTGCGATCGCGCGCGGTCGATCGACAGTTACCGGAAATTATCGCCGAAGTGTCGGCAGAATTGCCTTTAGTGCAAGCTGACGGAGAGTGGTTGGTGGAGGTGCTCTCCAAACTGCTAGACAACGCTTGCAAATTTACGACACCCCAGGGAAGCGTCACCGTTAAAGCTCACTGTAACGCTTCTCGGATGGTGGAAGTGCTCGTAGCCGATACGGGGAGGGGAATAGAGGCGAACAGTTTAAAAGTAGTGTTCGATCGATTTTATCAAGAAGAAGGAGCTTTGCGGCGCAGTACCGGCGGTACGGGTTTAGGATTAGCAATTTGCAAGCAGATTGTTGCCGGCTGGGGCGGTAAAATTTGGGTAGATTCGGCAGGAAAAGACCGAGGAAGTGAATTTCACTTTACTATTCCCACTGTTTAGACTCAATTGATTAATGCTAATTAATGACTAATTATTGATAAGTGGTGACTGAAAACTACCCCTCGGTGTACCCTCAATCGGAATACCGATCGCCAACTCTGTTCCACCTTCTAACAATGACCAATATTCCCAAATTTCCCAAGGTTTTTTAGTAACTGTTCGAGCCATAATCAACATTTTCAATCCCTTACCTTTGCCTGCTTTAGTTATAAAAAACTGAAAAAATCGGGTTTCAGAGTGTCGGATCGCGCAAATCTCGATCGAGTTAATCGATCGGACGATACACGATAGCACAGAAAAGTTTTTACGGCAGAACCCGCCTCCGCTGCCACACCCCGTCTCACCCTCAACCTTCACCCTGTGAGATAGGCCTTAAAGGTGATGCGGCTACGCGGTGTTCAGCTTTAGGATCGAAAGTATTGAAGCAGATTCAGGATACGCTTGCCGTCTTAAACCCGGTTTGGCGACAGAATACCTAGAGAGGCTGCCGAAAATTAATATCAGTTTAAACAAAGAATCCAACTGTAGGTAAGCTGCAAACCCCGATAGTAATCAGTCATGCCGAATCTAAAATCTAAAATCTAAAATCTAAAACGGTATAAGTCTCCTGTACACAAGTCCTGAGATGGTGAAAGTCGATCGAATCTGTTGAGGCACTGTCACCGCCAGTGTAGATTCGTGAAAAGTTTATGATGCCAATGTTTCGCCCGGAAAAACTTTTTTCCAATAAGAATACTCAAACCAAAAGGTTAGGAAAATCGATTATGTCACCTAAAACCCAGATGAAATCTACCCAAGCTATCGCCAACAAACCGCAACTGCAATTAGGTTCTCAAGGTAAAGCGGTATTGGAACTAGAACAACTGCTAACGAAGTTGCGCGTTTACCGGCAGCCTGCTAAAGGAATTTTCAACAAAGGAGTTGAATTTTCTGTAAAACTGTTTCAGTTTCGGGTTTTCTTGTCGCCTGACGGCATTGTCGGACCGCTGACTTGGCAGGCGCTTTATAGTGAATCTCCAGTGAATATGCCGGTAGTTAGATTCGGCAGTTCTGGAAAAGCAGTCGCTACTGTTCAGGAAGTTCTCAAGATTTCCCAGCACTATAACGGTAAAGTTGATGGCGAGTTTTCTACTTTGACGGAGAAAGCTGTTCGGGCATTTCAAAAAAGCTATGGGATTGAGGCTGACGGGATTGTCGATCGAGAAACTTGGACTGCTTTGAGTCAAATTCCGCGCGGCTATGACCCTAATTGGTTCTTGACTTAAGGTTGACTCGGTAAATTGTTCGATCGCGTTTGGGGAGAATCGGGAAATTTGGGATGCTTCGGGTGCGTCACAAGCAGCCGAAGCCTTGCTGTTTTTTTTTCGCGATTCGTGCTTCTTAATTCTGTTTTCTAACTTTGGTGTAAATTACCAATTATCAATTATTAATTACTAATTATCAATTATCAGAAAAGATCGATCGCGCAAAAACTGTTAACTTTCCTAACAATTTCGACAGCCGTGTCGCGTCATGATGATACGATGCCGTAAAAATCCTTTGGATATGTTTATGGCAGAAGAACTCACTGGACAACCCCCTCTTTTCGGCGGCAGCACCGGCGGCTTGCTGACCAAGGCGCTAGTTGAAGAGAAGTACGCGATCACTTGGACTAGCCCCAAGGAACAGGTGTTTGAAATGCCGAGTGGCGGCGCTGCGATTATGCGTCAAGGCGACAACTTGCTGCATCTTCCCCGGAAGGAGCAGTGCATTGCTTTGGGCGGCCAGCAACTGCGGGCAAAATTCAAAATCACGAACTACAAAATTTACCGCGTCTTTCCCGACGGTTCTACTGAGTACCTGCATCCCAAGGATGGCGTGTTCCCTGAGAAGGTGAACGAAGGTCGTCCCTACAACGGTAAGATTGACCGCAATATTGGCAGCAATCCCAATCCGATTAAAGTCAAGTTCACCGGTAAGAAAACTTACGATCCTTAGACCATGACTGCATGGCTGAGCAAAACATAGGTAATATTCCCTGTAAGGCTCAGCTTGTAAACTTGTTTTTGCAGTAGTATTTGGGCGCGGGAGGCTAAGCCCGCAGCGCCCAAATACTACTGCAAACTTCTAATCTAATTAAAAGTTAATCGTTAAATTAAAAATGAATGTCGCAATCAGGCGAGCGCAGCCTTCTGATATCGATGTTTGCGCTCGCATTAATTATGAAGCTTTTAAAGATATTTCCGATCGCCACCAATTCCCTACAGATTTTCCGACGTTGGAGTTTTCAACTGAAATTATAGACCTTCTGATCGAAAGTCCGTTGTTTTTTGACATAGTAGCCGAGAGTTCCGGTGCCGTTGTCGGCTGCGGATTTATGGACGAACGCAACCCGATTCGCGGTATCGGGCCCGTCAGTGTCGATCGCACTTTTCAAGGCCGCGGCACGGGACGAGATATCATGAAAGCTTTGCTGGAACGCGGACGGGATGCTGTGGGCATCCGTTTGGTTCATGAATCTTTTAATATGGCCTCGCTGTCGCTGTACGCTTCTTTGGGTTTTGAGGTGAAGGAACCTTTCGTATTAATGGAGGGGAAGTTTCGCAGCCAGCCGCAGCATGGGTTTGAGGTGCGGCCGATGACAAGTGAGGATGTTGCTGAATGTGCCGCTTTGTGCGAAAAACTGTGTGGGTGCGATCGAACTTCGGAGATTGAATACGCCCTGAATGACTTTTCTCCCTTCGTTGCCTGCCGGCAAGGTCAGATTGTGGCTTATACTTGTGCGGTGTCTGCTTTGAGCCACAGCGTCGCGGAAACTGAAGCGGATATGCAGGCTTTGCTCTTAGGGGCTGCTGCGTACAGTTCCGAAGAATTGCTTTCTTTTCACTTGCCGCTGAGGTACGCAAATTTGTTTCGCTGGTGCTTGCAAGAGGGGCTGCGCGCCCTCAAGCCGATGGCGGTGATGGCAGTTGGCGAGTATCAGTCGCCGGAAGGATGTTGGTTGCCGTCTTTTGTTTATTGATTGTATAGCGAAGTTAGTATATGATATTCCCCGATTTCTCACAATTTTCGGAACTGGCGAAACAAGGCAATTTTGTACCCGTGTATCAAGAATGGGTTGCTGATTTAGATACGCCCGTGTCTGCGTGGTATCGGGTTTGTGCGGGTCAACCTTACAGTTTTCTGCTGGAGTCGGTCGAAGGTGGGGAAAAACTTGGGCGTTATAGTTTCTTAGGGTGCGATCCGCTGTGGATTTTGGAGGCTAAGGGCGATCGCACAACTCAAGTTTACCGCGACGGTTCCGAAAAAGTATTTACGGGCGATCCGTTTGCGGCTTTAACTGAATGTTTGCAGTCTTACAAACCCGTCAAATTGCCGCAGTTACCGCCGGGAATTGGCGGGTTATTCGGTTTTTGGGGTTACGAGTTAATTAAGTGGATAGAACCGCGAGTTCCCGTGCATCCAGCCAGCGAGAATGATTTGCCCGATGGGTTGTGGATGCAGGTTGATAATTTGCTGATTTTCGACCAGGTGAAGCGGAAAATTTGGGCCGTCGCCTATGCGGATTTGCGCGAGGTTGGCGTTGATTTTGCCGATGCTTATCAGCAAGCGTGCGATCGCGTTGGTAAGCTAGTTCAGAAGCTGCAATCGCCGCTTTCCCAGCAATCTACTCTCATAGAATGGACACCTCCCAATAACGGGCAAGATTCCCGTTCCACAACCGGACATACAGAATTGGCTTACACGAGCAATATTACCCGTGAAAAGTATTGTGCCAATGTCTTAAAGGCTAAGGATTATATCAAAGCCGGAGATATTTTTCAAGTAGTTATTTCCCAGCGTTTGGAATCTGAATACAGCGGCGATCCTTTTGCACTTTACCGCTCTTTGCGTCTGATTAATCCTTCCCCGTACATGGCTTATTTTAATTTCAGAGATTGGCAGATTATCGGTTCGAGTCCCGAGATTATGGTGAAGGCGGAAAACACTGCTGATGGCAAGAAAATTGCAACTTTGCGGCCGATTGCCGGCACTCGCCGCCGGGGTAAAACTCCTCAAGAAGATGATGCTTTGGCGACTGAATTGCTGCAAGATCCGAAAGAGATTGCGGAACACGTCATGTTAGTTGATTTGGGCAGGAACGATTTAGGCAGAGTTTGCCGAAACGGTACTGTAAAAGTTGACGAATTAATGGAAATTGAGCGTTATTCTCACGTCATGCACATTGTGAGCAATGTGGTGGGAGAATTGGCCCAGGATAAGACAGCTTGGGATTTGTTGAAAGCTGGTTTTCCTGCGGGTACGGTTAGCGGTGCTCCGAAGATTCGGGCGATGGAGATTGTGCACGAGTTGGAAGGTTGTCGCCGGGGGCCGTATTCTGGGGTTTACGGGTATTATGATTTTGAGGGGCAATTGAATAGTGCGATCGCCATTCGGACTATGGTTGTTCGTTCTTTAGGTGGTGACAAACATTCGGTTTCTGTGCAAGCAGGTGCTGGTTTGGTGGCTGATTCTAACCCGGATCTGGAATATGAGGAAACTCTCAATAAAGCCAGGGGAATGTTGGAAGCAATTCGCTGTTTGAAATAGCAAGTTAAAAACCTCTTTTATCATACTCGGCGGTTGAAACCGCTGTTACACAAACTACTGTTGAACGAGGAAAATGTGAATTTTTATATAGTTGACGTGTTTGCGGAGTCAAAATATGCTGGCAATCAACTAGCTGTATTTTGCGGTGCGGGAGTTGCCGAACTATCTGAGGCCCAAATGCTGCTGATAGCCAGAGAAATCAATTATTCAGAAACTACGTTTATTCGATCGCCCGATCCGCGAGATGGCGGCTATGACGTGCGGATATTCACGCCCAAGAAGGAATTGCCCTTTGCCGGTCATCCGACTTTGGGCACTGCGTTTGTGTTGCAGCAAGAGATGATTCGCGAAAAGGTCGATCGAGTAATTCTCAATCTAGCCGTCGGTCAAATTCCAGTTACTTTTAATTATGAAAATGAATCGGCAGATATTTTGTGGATGCGACAAAACCCGCCTAGTTTTGGTCAAGTTTTATCAGCCGATAGTCTGGCAAATGTTCTGAATTTAGCACCCGATGAAATTGATGCCAACTTCCCTATTCAAGAAGTTTCTACGGGAGTGCCGTTTATAATTGTCCCATTAAAAACCCTCGCCTCGCTCAAAAAAGCTCAAGTCAACTTAGATAAATATTTTGAGCTAGTTGATACCGTGGAAGCGAAAGAAATTTTGATATTTTGCCCAGAAACATACAGCGACATTAATAATTTGAGCGTGCGAGTTTTTGCCCATTCATTAGGAATTCCTGAAGATCCGGCGACTGGCAGTGCTAACGGCTGTTTGGCTGGATATTTGGTAGAACATGATTATTATGGGTCAGCAAAGATTGATGTCAGAGTTGAGCAGGGTTATGAAATCGATCGACCTTCTTTGCTGTTGTTACAAGCAGCCCAAAATGAAGGGGAAATAGCAGTTTTGGTGGGCGGTAAGGTGGTGATGGTTGCTAAGGGAGAATTTGTGTAGAATATTTAACCGCAGATGCACGCAGATTTACGCAGATATGTACAGCTAGATTTAGATGCTTGTTTGGCGATCGAGATGCTACAATTTTGCTAATAGCGATCGCAGCACTTTGTCTGGTTCTGGCAGTCGCAGCGCGGGAAAATCAGCCATCTGCGGCCTGAAGCAATTCTGTCTGAGTTTACACAAAGCGCTTTTTTCGGAAAATTTGCAATTGAGTGCGATCGATCTGAACGACTACCGGCCGTCGCTTGTTGAGGACGATCGCATTGTGTCTGTTTAGCAAAAGCAACTGAGCCAATATTGCCACAATCGCGCGTCTTTTGAGGAACTTGCCTTCAAAACGCGCCATTCGGACGATCGCCTCTTCGATTTTATAACAACAGTTGTTGCCTTTCGGGGAAATCACAAAAATCGTTCCCGGTATGTAATCGCCTTCATTTGCCCAAAAAGCATACCTTTCGCCTAAAGTAAAGTAGTGAAAAACATTCTTAGCAGTGGAAGTTTTAGCTAACTTTTGCGAAACGCCCAAAGAATTAAAAACTACAGTAGATCTAATATAATCCGAGTATTTTGCTGCTATTTGCTGAGCAACTTTGCCGCCCAAACTTTCTCCGATGACATCCGGCGGATTCCCGCTGTAAAATTGCTGCTTTATCCAATCAATAGCACCCGCAGTTTGCGCCGATTTTAACTGGCGTTCTAGTTTTGCCATAAATACATCGGGCGTATCTTCCAAAACGCGATCGAAAGGATACCAAGAACCGTAGCCGCGAATCACTAAAACAGGCGGATTATTGCCAGAAATGGGGACGCGGCTTTCAGCATAAAAACCAGTGCGAGAGTCTTCAAACACTTTTGTTATGATATAATTTCCATCAATAACTTGCCCTAACTCGTGCCGAATGTAAATAGAAGGATTATTGGGTTTAAAAGTATCGTGCAGTTGGGGTTTGGCAAACTTTTCGTAGAGAGAATCTAGTAAGTGCCTTCCCGTTTTGCCATCGACAAAATCTGATTTTGTTATTTTCATCCCAAATCTAATTTTTAACTGCTTGTCGGGGGAAAACCCGGTATTTTTGCACAATACCTTTACCCAGATTTGGTAGATACTGTCTAGACAAGTCAAGAGGTAGCGCTCACATAATTGGGGTCGAAAGGCTTTTGGGATTTTAAAATACCAAAAGCCAAATGCACCAATTTCCGCATCAAAGCACCAATTACCTGCATTTTGACCTTGCCACGACCCAATAGAAGTCAACAGCTCGCGCTGTTGTTTTAAGTGCGGGTGTTGGTCTAAATGGTCACTAATCAGTTTTTTGATTAGTTG